>JBKKBS010000521.1:0-11193 GCA_046713815.1 Tepidiformaceae bacterium | reverse complement strand
ACGGCTGGATCGTGTCCACAAGGGCGATGATGTCGACGGAGCCGACTTTGGTCTTTTGCATGCTGTCCTCCTGGTTGCGGCAGTTTACGACCGCCCGCGCCGCCGTTGCGAATGACAACGTTCGTCGGTTCGCGCCACAATCCGCCATCTGACTTTCGAGGTTCGCCATGCCCGGCACCGTTTTGTACTCCCGCGAGGGGCACATCGCCACGATCACCTACAACCGCCCGGAGGCGTTGAACGCCATCAACGGCGAGCTGCGCGAGGATCTCAACGCCTCCTGGGTCCAATTCAGGGACGACGCCGAGGCATGGGTCGCAATCGTGACCGGCGCGGGCCGCGCATTCTCCGCCGGCGCGGACCTTCGCGATTCGGCGCGTCCCGCAGGCGCAACCCACTGGGAGACGCCCAGCCTCACGTCGCTGGAATCGGGAATTGAAGTCTGGAAGCCGGTGATCGCCGCCGTGAACGGCTACTGCCTCGGCTTCGCCTGCACCCTGGTCGCCGCCTGCGACTTCGTCATCGCCAGTGAACGGGCGGAGTTTGGTTTCCCGGAGGTGCGCATCGGCGTGCCGACCATCCAGGGGGCCGTGCGCATGCCCCAGAAGGTCGGCTGGCAGAACGCGATGGAGCTGCTGCTTATCGGCGAGCGCGTGAACGCGCAGCGGGCGAAGGAGATGGGACTCGTCGGCAAGGTGGTCGAGCACGATCGGTTGATGGGCGAGGCCCAGGCGCTGGCGGAGCGGCTCTGTCTCTCCGCCCCGCTGGCCGTGCGTGCGACGAAAGAAGTCGCGTGGCGGGGTCAGAACATGCCCTGGGTGGAGGCGATCCGGTTCGGCGAAACCATGCGCCGCGTCGCGGGCGTCACCGACGATGCGCGCGAGGGGATGGTCGCTGCCCGCGAGAAGCGCCCGCCCGTGTGGCAGGGAAAGTGACGCTTCACCGAATCCGCGGCCGGACTCAGGCCCGTTCGTCGATCGTGCCTGCCGCGCCGTGCGTCGACCGCCAGAGGGCGACGAGCGCCTCGCCTTCGGTGACGCCGCGGATGCGATGAGCCTCCAGGCCGGTATGCACCATGTCCCGCGTGTAACGCTGCAGGCCCTCTGATTCCGCACGCGAGACATCGATGTTCATGTAGGCCGCGTGCACCTTCGCACAGAGGTCGCGGAGCAGGCGGTTGGTGCGCGTCCGGCGTTCGTCCGCCTCCGACTGCACAGCGGCGCTCCCGTGATGCGTGAGCGCCGCTGTCGGGCCCCGCACCAACAACCCCACCGACTCGCGCGCGAGTACGCGCCGCGCGCATGCGGCCACCATTTCGACGATCTCCTCGGGCTCGAAGTAGTAGTCCCCGCCAATCGTCCGTAGCGCCAGGCGCCGGCCGAGCTTGAACGGCGGCGTGAATGCGAGCCACGGGATCTGGGCGGCCTTGATGCCGGCTTCCCCGGCCAGCTTCCCCGCGCGGCCAAAGCGCCGCTGCAAGCGCAGGGGTGTGGACTTGTAGGTCATCCAGAACGGGTTGACGCAGAGGAGCACGAGGTCGGGCTGGAACTCCCCGACCCACCGCTCGAGCAGTGCCGGGAGGCGTTCGTTCGGCCACACGACACGCATGTTGAGTTCACACGGCTGGCCGAGATGCTCCTCCAGGTATTGGGCGGTGATGGCGCCAGCCCGCACCTCGGGAGGGAGGTCGCCGGCGACCTCATCGCTGGTGCAAAGCTTCAGCAGCCGCATCGAACGAGCCTACGAGCCAACGATAGTGGGAGGCAACTGCCCATCACAGCACCTCCCTGGCAATCGGCGATCGGAGTATCGTTGTTTTCAGCGAGGTGAGCGCATGCCAGTGACCGAAGCGACCTACGAACGGCTCGCCCTCGAAGACATCGAAGGCCAGTGGGAGTACGTCTGTGGCCGTGTCCGCCAGAAGCCAGCCATGACCCAGGAACACAACAGCTCGATGACCATTCTTGGATTCTATCTCCAGTCCCAACTGCCGCTCGAGGAATTCGAGGTTCGCGTGAACGCTGGCCGGGCGCGGCGACCCGAAGAGACCGACTTCATCCCCGATGTCATGGTCCTCCCCGTGCGCCTCATGACGGGCGCCGGAACCATGCGACTTGAAGCCTACACAGAGGCCCTCCCCTTGGTTGCCGAGGTCTGGTCCCCGTCCACGGGCGAATATGACGTGGACACAAAGTTCCCTGAGTACAAGCATCGCGGGGATCTCGAAATTTGGCGTATCCACCCATACGACCGCGAGATCATCGCCTGGCGCAAGCAGGCCGACGGCTCGTACTCCGAGACCCTCTACACGTCCGGCGACGTGCCAGTCGTTTCCCTGCCGGGCGTCACCATTCGCCTGGAGTCGCTCTTCCGATGACAGGCGCCATCGACGACCTCGACACGATTGCGAGGTGGCTGCGCGACTCCAGGTACACGGTCGCGCTCACTGGCGCGGGCATCTCGACCGAGTCCGGCATCCCCGACTTTCGCGGACCCCAAGGCGTCTGGACGAAGAATCCCGAGGCCGAGAAACGGGCGACAATCCAGCACTACATGTCCAACCGCGACGCGCGTGTCGCGAACTGGCAGAACCGCGTCGCCAGCCCGCTCTGGGAGGCGCAGCCGAACGCCGGGCACTTCGCTCTCGCGGAACTGGAAGGCAAAGGCAAACTCCAGTTCCTCGTCACCCAAAACGTGGATGGGCTGCATGTGAAGGCGGGCACTTCGCTCGACCGCTTCGTCGAAATCCATGGCAACGTGCGCGAGTTCCGCTGCATGAATTGCACCGACCGCGGGCCCATCGAACGCGTGCTCGACCGCGTCCGTGGGGGCGAGGACGACCCGCCCTGCCGCTCCTGCGGCGGCATCCTCAAGACAGCTACGATCTCCTTCGGTCAGGGCCTCGTCGCGGGTGACCTCGAACGCGCGCAGGAAGAATCGGCCCGAGCGGAGGTATTCTTGGGAATCGGGAGCACACTCGCCGTCTACCCCATCGCCTATGCGCCCGCGATCGCGCTCCAGGCGGGAGCGAAGCTCATCGTCATCAACGCCGAACCCACGGAGTACGACGAACACGCCCACGCCATCCTCCGCGACCCCATCGGGACGGTGCTGCCGTCACTCGTGGAGCGGGTATGATTGACACGGAGGTGCCCGATGCCGGTTTCCGAGGCCACGTATGAGCAGCTTTCCCTCGAAGACGACGACGACAAGTGGGAATATATCTGTGGGCGGATACGTAGGAAGCCACCGATGACACAGGAACACGAAGGGGTCGCATGGTGGCTTGCGGTCACAATCCAGAACCAACTCGATCGACGACATTTCCAGGCACGCTTTAACTCCGGTCGCACGCGCCGGCCAGGGTCGACGTGGTTGGTTCCTGATGCGGTGGTCATTCCCGTCCCTTACTTCGACAAGACGAGGGGCACTGGCCGACTGGAAGTCTACGACGATCCTTTTCCCTTTGTTGCCGAGGTCTGGTCGAAGTCAACCGGCGAGTACGACGTGGAAACGAAGTTCGAGGAGTACAAGCGCCGCGGCGACCTAGAAATCTGGCGCCTGCATCCGTACGAGAAGACGGTCACCGCCTGGCGGCGTCAGTCAGACGGCTCCTACACCGAGACGGTCTACATCGAGACCGACGGAGAAGCCCCGATCCTCTCCCTGCCCGGCGTGGTCGTGAAGTTCTCCGAGATCTTCGAGTAGGTGCTGTCGTGCCGTCCCCGTCGCGCACTGTTCCTTCACTGGTTTCCCGCCGCATATGAAGACACAACGCACTTTCCATGCGCGTTCTTGACGTTGGGGCATACAATTTAGGCCAGGCAGCCGAAGGAGGCTCGCGTGCGCTTCCGCATTCGCCGCAACCGTGGCATTCACCAGCTCGCCTATCGCGACGGCCACCAGCCTCTTCGGCTGCCCCGTGATGAGGACGAATGGAACATAGTCCGTCCCTCATCCCCTGTACCGCCGGCGGGCCCGGCAGCGGATGTCTCTGCTCTTGCCTCCAACCACGGGGCGGATCTGCCCCTCCCGATGACGGTGCCAGCCCCCGCTCCAACACCGGTCGCGAACGGCCTTCGCGCGCAAGCGACGGTTGGCGACGCTCGCGCTGAACGCCTTATACGCGAGGTGCGCATGGAACTCGCGGACCTCAAGCACTCGTTTGCCGGCCGGTACGAGGACCGCGATGATCTCGTGACGGTCGACCTTGACGCCGTCCGCGCCAATCCAGAGGCTGCTGCCGCGCTCCCGTCCGCCACGCTCGTAAGGGCGCTCCTCCAGGCGGAAAGGCGCATCGCCGAGCTGGAGCGCGCGGTTGCCACGCATGAGCGCGAAGACGCCGCGCTCCGCGAACAACTCGCGCGGCTGCAAGACGACCATGCCTACGCCCGAGGGAGATTGGAGACGCTTCACGAGGTGATCGGCGCACTGCACGGCAACCTCGACGATCTGCGCGGCGATCGCCGCCGACTTCTGGACGCGCCCACCGCTCCTCCCGCCCTGCGTCCGGGCGCCAGGGACGAGTACGGGATGCGCGACCAACGCGGAGGCACCACGCCATGAGCGAAGTCGCCGTCGTCGCCGCAAGGCAGCCCTCCGACTTCTCGCTTGAGATCGGACGGCTCCGCCGCGAAGCCACCCAGCGCTTCACCGAGGTCGACCTGTTGGTCGCTGCAATGCGCGAGCATATTGCCGACCTCCGGGCCGAGCGCGACCGCCTCGTCGCGGAACTCGAGCGTACACGCGACGCGCTGCGACGGCACGACTCACCGTGGTTGGCGCGGGGACAGAAGCCCCTTCGCCGCTGACGCGCACCGGCGGGTCAGGCGTCGTGCGACCGTGCCCACGCGAGCAGATCCTCCGCTGAACGCGTATTCAGAATGCGTGAGGCGGGCACGCCCATCTCCGCCGCGCGGGACGCGCCGTAGGGCTGCCATGCCATCTGGCCCGGAGCGTGGGAATCGCTGTCGATCGTGAAGTCGCACCCAATCTCCAACGCGAGGGCTATGAGACGGCGGGGCGGATCGAGTCGCTCTGGACGAGAGTTGACCTCCACCGCCTTGCCGAAAATCCTGCAGGCGTGGAAGACGTAGTCGGCGTCGAACTCCGATTCCGGTCGATCCTTCTTGTCTGACTTCATTCGCCCGGTGCAGTGGCCCAGGATATCCATATGCGGGTTGGCGACCGCCGCACAAACGCGCTCCGTCATCTGCTTCCGCTCCATCCGCAGTTTGCTATGGACGCTCGCCACCACGACATCGAGCTGTGCAAGCAGTTCCGGCTCCTGGTCGAGGCGTCCGTCGTCGAGGATGTCGACCTCGATCCCCGTGAGAATGCGGAACGGCGCAAGATCCGCATTGAGGTTCGCGACGACCTCTAGTTGCTTGTGCAGCCGTTCCGGTGACAGTCCGTTCGCGACCGTGAGGCGGGGCGAGTGATCCGTGAGCACAATGTATTCGTGCCCCAGTTCTATTGCCGTCTCGGCCATCTCCCGGATCGGGCTGCCGCCGTCGGACCAGTCGGAATGCACATGGCAATCGCCGCGCAACGCCGCGAGAAGTTCCTCGCCGCCAGCCGGGAGGATACCGTCGGATTCTGCCTCCAGGCGCCGCAAGTACGCGGGAACGTCCCCCGCGACCGACTCCGTGATGACTTTGGCCGTCACCTCGCCGATCCCGGCCAGCTCCCGCAACCGGTCACTTGCGGCGCGGTCCGCCAGTTCGCTGGAAGCGAGCGCCGAGAGCGTGGCAGCCGCCTTGCGAAAGGCCATCACGCGATACGAGGGCTCGTTCTTCAGTTCGAGCAGGAAAGCAATGCGCCGCAGGGCCACGACCGGGTCCATGCGGGGGATGCTACTGGAACGGCGGTCCCAGCTCATCCACGACTGCATTCGCCGTGGCACAATGCGGACATGACACGCGACTTTCCCATCGAGATCCCCTACGAGGCGATCGCCGAGTTCTGCCAGCGGAACCACATCCGTAAGCTCTCCCTCTTCGGTTCCGTCTTGCGGGACGACTTCACGCCCGAGAGCGACGTGGACGTGCTGGTCGAGTTCGAGCCGGGCAAAACACCCGGCCTGGCGTTCTTCAGCATGGGTCGCGACCTGTCATCCATGTTGCATCGGCGGGTCGATTTCCTCACGGCTGAAGAGTTGAGCAGATATTATCGAACCGAAGTACTCGGCGAGGCGGTTCCAGTCTATGACGCGGCGTGATCCGCTGATCTCAATGCGCGAGATGAGGGATCACGCGCGCGAGGCGATGGAGATCAGAGATGGCCGGTCTCAAGTGGAATTGGAGCAAGACCGGCTGTTTCGGTACGCGCTTATTCATCTGCTTGAGATCATTGGCGAAGCGGCTCGACGGGTTCCCGAGAGTAGCCGTCGGCGGTACAAGACGGTCGATTGGCCAAACCTCATCGAGTTGCGTCATCGTTTGGCACACGGTTACGACGCTGTGAACCTTGAACTCGTGTGGTCCGTGACGACGGACGAGCTGCCTTCGTTGATTCAGCAGCTCGATGCCATCCTTGGCACGGAGGAGACTCAATGACTCACAACGCCTGGCACGGCAAGCTCATAACGCTCCGCGATGTGGAGCCCAACGACTGGGAGGCGTTCTACGGCTTCGACCAGGACAGCGACGCCCAACGCCACGGCTGGGAAGTGCACTTTCCCCGGAGCCGCGAGGGTTCGAAGCAATGGGCGGAAGAGAAAGCGAAGAAGAAGTCCGAAGACGACAACCATTTCTTCGCGATCACCGACCCGAACCTGGTGATCGTGGGCTCGATCAGCGCCCACGGCTGCGACCGGCGGAATGGCGCCTTCCAATACGGGATCAGTCTCGGCCGCGAATTCTGGCAGAAGGGGTACGGCACCGATGCGATGCGCGTCATGTTCCGCTACTACTTCGACGAGCTCGGCTATCATCGCGTGTGGGCCAGGGTCTACGCTTTCAACGACCGCTCCATCGCCCTGCACGAATCGTTCGGGTTCGTGCGCGAGGGCGCCCTTCGCGAGGCCCATTACACTGGCGGCCGGCGGCACGACGTGGCGTTGTTCGGGATGATGGCCCCGGAGTTTCGCACAAAACAAATGACGAAGACCGAGTAAGCCGCCGCCCTTCCGCACTGTCCAGCGGCCCCGATGCTCGCTCGCCTCTGTGACTCCGTGTCTCGGTGGTGAGATTGAGAATGTGCCAGTCACCGTTCCATGCGGGAGAATACATGCGATGCAGCCCACCTCCCGCTACTACGAGTCCCAACGCCTGAAGATGCACTACCTCGTCTGGGGCGACGAGGCCAAGCCGCCCCTCATCCTCATCCACGGGACCCGCGATCACGCGCGCTCGTGGGACAAGACGGCGGAGGCGCTGCTCGACCGCTACTGCGTCTATGCCCCGGATCTCCGCGGCCACGGCGACTCTGATTGGTCGACGGGCGGCGACTACTCCATCATCGACTACGCGCTCGACATCCACGCGCTTGGCGAGGCGATCGACCGTGCGCCCTACACGATCATTGGGCATTCACTCGGCGGGGGTGTCGCGCTGCAATACGCGGGAACCTTCCCGGAGAAAGTCTCGACGCTCATCTCAATCGAGGGCTTGGGCGGCCTCGGATGGGCATCAATGACCCGCCGCCCCGCGCACGTCCGCATGCGCGAGTGGGTGGAGAGCATGCGCAAGTTGGAGGAGCGTCGCCTCCGCACATACGCGGATCTCGACGAGGCGACGGAACGTATGATCGACGCGAACCAGCACCTCACACCGGAGCTCGCGCGCCACCTCACCGAGCAGGGTGTTCGCCCCCTGGACGGCGCCTACACCTGGAAGTTCGATAATTTTACCCACGCTGGTTCACCCTACGAGTTCAACATGGAAGACGCGCGCGACCTCTGGAACCAGATCCGCTGCCCCATCCTCGTCATCTTTGGCGAGGAGAGCTGGGGGCGGCGCAACATCGCCTTCGACTTCAGCGCCTTCCATGATTACCGCGCCGTGAAGGTGGAAGATGCCGGTCACTGGGTGCATCACGACCAGTTCGAGGTCTTCATGGGCCATGTGAACGAGTTCCTGGCGTGATTTCCGATTTCCGATTTCCGATTTCCGATTGGCGAACATCATCGCGCGGGGCACGCGGGCGCTTGCTTACGCGCGCGCTACCGATGTTCGCGCTTGTAATCGGACTGGTGGGATGCGCCGGGGATGACGATGCCACGGTCGACCCGGACGGGAGCGGGGGGGTATCCACGCAGCCCCCGGCCAGCGCCAGCGCAGCCAAAAGCCCCACGCCCGCGAACGAAACGTCCGCGAAGATCATGGCGCTCGATGTGCCCAGGGATCTCGTGGACGGCCTTTCCGCCGGCAAGAAGGACGCTCCCGCGACGTTACAGGTGTTCGAGGACTTTCAGTGCCCCAACTGCCTCTTCTACACGGCAGCCTACGAGCAGCTCATCGTGGATGAGTACGTAAAGGCAGGGAAGCTTCGCTACGAGTTCCACAACTTCGCCTTCCTTGGGCAAGAGTCGGTGTACGCCGCCGCCGGTGCCGTCTGCGCGGGAAAACAGGGCCGCTTCTGGGAGTTTCACGAAAAGCTCTTCCTCATCCAGGCCGATGCCAATCAGCTCACTACGGAAAAGATCGATGCCGGCCGCTTCACGCCCGATGCGCTAGTCGGCTACGCGGTGGACCTGGGGATGAGCCGCCAGGCGTTCATCACCTGCCTCGAGGACCCCGCCACGGTGCAGGCGGTGCAGGCCGATTCGACCGCCGCCCGCAACGCCGGTCTCCGCGGCACGCCGGGGTTCGTGCTCAACGGCACGGCCGTCGCCTACCCGCGTGATGCTGCCGCCTTCCGTCAACTCCTTGATGCAGCCACGAAGAAGTAGCCGCGCCGCTCGCCGCCCTGCCCTGAGTCAGCGGGCGTTGTTCGAGAACTCCACGGTCCAGCGCCATTCCTTGTGGTCGGGAGCGTTCCACCAGCTCCGAATGATGCCGATCTCACCACCCGGGAGGATGACCGGGACTCCCATATCGACCTCCGAAGGCCACGCTTCCTCGCGTTGGACGGTGCTCCCTTCGATCCGGAGCCGGCACATTGGCAGCCGCTCGCCTTCACGGCGGACACCGTCCGCGAAGGCCCGCCGTGTCCCGTCTTCGCCCCGCACCTCGACACGCAATGTCTCCGGCGGAGAGTGCACCCATGCGACATCTGCCGCGTCCATCTTCCCCAACGCGAACGACAGCCCCTGCGAGGCCCCGTCAGTCGACCAAATGTCCCACGTCTCCATGGCTACGTCCGCAGCGCCGCGATGAGTTCGTCTTTGTTCATGGACGAGCGGCCGCCGATGCCCACGTCTCTCGCTTTTTCGAGCAACCGCTGCTTCGTCCACTCCTCGTAGCTGCCGGAGTCGATTCGGTTGCGCGCCATCTCCTTCGGGTCGCTGTTGGCGATGCGCGCCGCCTTCTCCTTGCGCATCCCGTCTTCGCGCAGCGCCTCATACTGGCGGTCGTTGATAATCGTCGGCCTGTCCCGTCGCGTGGGCATCGTGATCCTCCTACATCCTACACCGGAACTACGGTCGCGGCCTCACCCTTTCAGTCGCGCCTGCTCATCGGGGGCGAAAAGTCTCACGGATGTCGCAGGTCCGGTACCGGAGGACCGGCAGCGGCGTCTCCCCGGCCTATTCATCGTCGTCGTCCTCGGATTCCTCGCCAGCTTCCTCGTACTCATCGCCATCTTCGTCCGCTTCCGATAAATCTTGCGCTTTCATCGATCGACCGCGCGATACGCCGTTCGTCGATGGCGCATCGGGGGTCACTGCTTCGAGGTCGCGATCCTGTCGCGCCTTTCGTTCTTCTGGGGCAATCGCCGCGATGCTCGCGACGCGGTCGTTCTCGCTCACCTTCATCACGGTTACGCCCTGCGTGTTCCGGCCCAGCAGGCTGATCGAGTCGACCGTCGTCCGGATCACGATGCCGCCCTCAGAGACAAGGATCAGCTCCTGCCGGGGGTCGATGATGCGGCAGGCTGCGACGTTGCCCGTGCGATCCGTGATGTTGAGGGTCTTCACGCCCTGGCCGCCGCGCCCCTGCACGGGGTATTCGTCTACCATCGTGCGCTTGCCGAATCCGCGTTCGGAGATGATCAGTAGCTGCTCGCCATCGTCCAGGCTCTCGATGCCCACGACGTAGCCGCCGCTCGGCAGCCGCATCCCACGCACGCCACCGCTCGTGCGGCTGGCGTCCCGCAGGTCGTCGATCTTGAATCGAATCGCCTGGCCCTCGCTGGAGATCATCAGCACGTTCGTGGAGTCTGTTGCCGGGCGCACGGCGATGAGCTGGTCGCCGTCGTCGAGGCGCATCGCAATTTTACCGTTGCGGCGCACTTCGGCGAAGTCCGAGAGCTTCGTCTTTTTGATCACGCCCTGGCGCGTGCCTAAGAGGAGGAAGTCGCGTTCGTAGCTCTGGATCGGGAGGATCGCGGTCACGCGCTCCCCGCCCTCGATCTCGATGAGGTTGATGATGGGAAGGCCCTTCGCCTGCTTTTTCGTGTCGGGTACATCGTATCCGCGGAGGTGATAGACCTTGCCCCGGTCCGTGAAGAAGAGCAGGTTGTCGTGCGTGTCGCAGACGAGGAGCTTGATCACCGCGTCCTCTTCGCGCACCTGCGTCCCCCGCACCCCCACCCCACCGCGCTTCTGCTTGCGGAACTCCTCCAGCGGCACGCGCTTGATGTAGTTACGGCTGCTGAGCGTGATCACGCTCTCCTGGTGCGGGACGAGGTCCTCTTCCCGGAAGTCCTCGACATCCGCCTCGATGATCTCCGTGCGCCGGGGGTCGCCGTACTTCTTCTTCAGCTCGGCCACGTCTTCCTTGATGAGCGTGTCGATCTTTCCCTGGTTGGCGAGCAGGTCCTCGAGGTACTTAATCCGCTCCATGATCTCCGCGTACTCGTCCTGGAGCTGCTTCCGTTCGAGGGCTGCCAGGCGGCGAAGCTGCATGTCGAGGATGGCGCGTGCCTGCACTTCGCTGAAGTCGAAGGGATTGTTGGCGGGCACCGTCACGCGCCGGTCTCGCAGCAGTTGAATCACGGTATCGGGGAACGGGAGCAGGCCCTGGAGCAGTTCGAGGGCGTTGCTGGCGGAATCGGCGCCGCGAATGGCGGCGATCACCGTGTCCAAAAGGT
>JBKKBS010000520.1:0-5411 GCA_046713815.1 Tepidiformaceae bacterium | reverse complement strand
CTCGATGTACTCGACCGCGATGCCCTCGCGTTCGATCAGGCTGCCGAGATAACGTGCCGCTGGCTTCTCGTTGCCCGGCGGGTTGGACGTGTCGATCTGGAGATAACTGACAAAGACGTCGAGCGCTTCGGCGAACACCGGTTGCCAATCCATGCGCGTGAGTCTACAGGCCCCGGAACAGAGCGCGAATTAAGGCGCGGGAACTACGACTTGCAAGGGGAGATCGAATCGCTCGAAGTGCCGGCCGTTCATCGTGAGCAGGGTGTTCACGCCTGCCCCGACCGCTGTCCGGGCGATGAGGAAATCGTAAATCGCGCCACCAGCAATTCCCTGGTCGACCGCCAGCTTTAGCATCCCCACTGCGGACTCAGCGCCCAGAGCGGCCAGTTCAATGTCATCGACGAAATTGGCCCTGAGCGCGGCGAGCGCCATGCCTGGCGCGACTCGGTTTGGCGGCGGCATACGCGTAAGAGTTGAATAGGACTCAACCATGGCGTGGGCGCTCATGACCATCGTTTCACCGCCGGCCAGGCGCTGACCAATCTCTTGCGTACACGCCAGATGGTGCACATGGTTCGGGAGGATCGACGCCACGATACAACTGGTATCAGGCATAAACCTACCAGCCACTTGGTTCCAGACCTCCAGTCATCGCGCGGAACCTCTCGTCGTGGATCTCACTCCTCACGCGCTCCACGTCGTCGTTCGTCAGGACACTTCCGTCATCTTCGTCGTGTACCACCACGAGGAAATACCCGCGGCGTTCGAGGTGCATCGGCGCCTCTGCGCGTTCTATAGTCAAGATTCCGTTTTGCAGGGCGATTTCCACAGGAGCGCCATCATCCAATCCCGCTGCATCACGTAGCTTCTTCGGGATGACGATCCTGCCGGCGGAGCCCATGGTAGTTCTCATGGCAACGAATATACCACCGCTTATGGTAACGGAAATGTTCGAAAACCTGCTACCATTGGATGCCCATGCTTCGCACCGACGACACCGCCACGGGCCTCGCCGTTGATCACGACCGCATTAAAGCCGCGGTCAGCGAATTGTTGCTTGCGATAGGCGAGGACCCGTCGCGCGAGGGGCTTGTCGACACACCCCGGCGCATCGCCGACATGTACCAGGAGATCTTCGGCGGCCTCGCGGTCGACCCGGCGGAGTACCTCAGCGTGGGCTTCGAGGTGCCCCACGACGAGATGGTGATCCTGCGCAACATCCCCTTCTACTCCATGTGCGAGCACCACTTCCTCCCCTTCCACGGCGAAGCCCATGTGGGCTATATCCCCGACGGCCGCGTCGTCGGCATCAGTAAGCTGGCGCGCGTCGTGGAAGCGTTCGCGCGCCGTCCCCAGCTCCAGGAGCGCCTCACGAGCCAGATCGCCGAGGCGATCGCGGACGCCATGAATCCCGACGGCGTAGGTGTCGTGATCGAGGCAGAGCACCTCTGCATGTCCATGCGCGGGGTGCAGAAACCCGGCAGCCGCATGGTGACAAGTGCCATGCGCGGCCTTTTCAAGCAATCGAGCGTATCCCGCGGGGAGTTCTTGTCGCTTGTCCGCGGACCTTCCTAGCATTTCCGTCGAGCCGTTGGACTTGCTCACGCCAGAGTGGGCCGAACTCTGGCTGGCGGTACCCGACGCCACTCCCTTCACGCATCCGCAATGGTTCGTCTCGTGGCTCGGCGCCCAACCGGCCTCCTCTGCCGCGCTCGCAAGCGGGCCGCTGTTCCTGGCGGTTCGCATGGACGGGGCCCTTGTGGGCGCGGCATCGGTGATGCCCGATCAACGTGTGGCGAGGAACGTGGGCGATGCGACTGTGACTGACTACGCGTTCCCGCTGGCCGCCGCCGGACATGAGGAGATGGTCGCGGCGGGCATCCTTGAGTGGCTCGTCGAGGATCTGACGACGGGCCTCGATCTTTGGGGCATGCCCGAGCACTCGCCCATGCGGCCCGCGTTCCGCTTGGCCGCCGAGCGGTTCGGCTGGAGCTACGACGAAGTCGACGAGGCCGTCTGCCCGCGTGTCGCGCTACCGGGCGACTTCGAGGCTTACGTGGCGGCGCTGCCCAGGCACAATCGCCACGAGCTGCGGCGAAAGACGCGTCACCTGGAGGCGTCCGGTGAGGTGCGCTACGAATCCGTGACTGGTGGGCACGCCATCCTCGCTCGCTTCGATCGCTTCCTCGAACTGATGCGCCTGAGCCGCGCGGACAAGGACGAATTCCTGACAGACGCACGGGTCGCCGTCTTCCGCGAGCTTGCGCTCACGTTCGGCGACCTGGGCATCGCCCGCCTGGGGACACTCGGCATCGATGGCGCCGAGGTGGCGATGGTCTTTTGTTTCGAAGACGAGACCACGACCTACCTCTACAACAGCGGCTACGACCCCGAGCTCAGCCATTTAGCCGTCGGCCTCGTCTCCAAGGCATACGCCATCCGTGACTCGATCGAGCGCGGCAAGACGATGTTCGACTTCCTGCGCGGAGACGAAGCGTACAAGCGGCATCTCGGCGGCATAGCACGGCAGGTGCTGACCTTGCGGCTTCGTGCCTGAGAGCGGTGATGCGGTAGGCTCGATCCATGCCCTGGTACGGATGGCTCATCCTTGCTCTCGCGCTCGTCGTCATACTGGCCGCGATCACGCTGCGCATCATCCGCTCGAGCCGCCGAGGCCGACGCTTCCTCGCTCTCTCCACGCGCGCAAAGATCGACTTTGGCAAGACCCTGATGTCCGACCCGGACGTGCCCCTCCTCGACAAGGTGGCACTGGGCATCGTCGTTGGCTACCTTGCCCTGCCGTTTGACCTGATCCCGGACTTCATCCCCGTGATCGGCCAACTCGACGACCTCCTCATCGTGTCGTTGGCGCTGATCCTGCTCGTGAAGACCATCCCCAACGACGTGTTCGACGCAGCCGTCGCGCGCGCGGAACGAGGTCAAGAACTACGGAAGATCGCGGCCCCCGCGCGCACGGATGAGCGGCGGAAGCCAACACCCCGGCCTCCCTCGGCGTAGTAACAGGTGCGCAGTCGGGGGGGCCAACCTGGGGACTCTCCCGGCTGTGCCTGATTTCGACACTTGGGTCGTGCCCTGTTGATGGAGGTTTGCCAACGCCCTGGTCTGAGCCCGTGCCGTCGATTCTGAACGAGGCTGGGTATCGCTTCTTCTTCCATTCGAATGAGGGCAGTCCCTTAGAACCCGCCCATATTCATGTGAAGCGAGCAGAGAACCTCGCGAAATTCTGGCTTGGTCCCCGACTTCCTCGTATCTGAGAACTACGGATTCAACTCTGGAAAACTGAGAGCATCGAAGCGTGCATCCTCCACAATGTGGTCATGATGAGGAGAAGTTGGAATGCCTGCTTCAGTTCGTGAGGTTACGGCGCTCCGCGTTTGGTGCGACGACGACAACATTTCCGTCGAGTTGAGCGACGGGCGGCGTCTGGCCGTTCCCCTCGCGTTCTACCCGCGCCTCCTCCACGCCACGCCAGGACAGCGAGCCAGGTACGAGCTGAGCGGTGGCGGCCGCGGTATTCACTGGGAGGAGATCGACGAAGACCTGAGCATCGCCGGGCTCTTGGCTGGCATCCCCGACCGCACGCGCAAGCAGGTTCAGGCGACGAAGGTGACTAGACCTTGAGGTAGAAGCCGACCGCGAGCCCAATGCTCGTCGCAATAGCCCCGATCACGAACAGCTCGACTCCGCTCCTGAGGGGCGGCTGGTCCACGAGCTTCCCTTTCACGAGACCCACGACGAACAGCCCCGCGAACGCGCTAAGCACGGCGACGATCTGCGCTTCGGGTCGATTGAGAAGGATGGTTGGGATGATGGAGAACAGCCCGCCGGCGATGTAAGCGACGAACATGATGGCCGCCCCGGCGAGGAGGCTGTCGGTGTGCCGTCCGCCCCTGTCCAGCTGGTGTACCGCCTTCTCGGAGGAGTACTGGCCCGCTGCCATCGATGTGGCCTCCACGAGAACGGCGACGAGCGCAGCAAGGACGATCACCTCCTTGTCGCTGATTCCCGCGGAAATGCCCACCACCACGCCAGTCGTGGAGACCAGCCCATCCTGGAGTCCGAACATCAACGAGCGGAGATAGTCCTCCTGGACGCTTGTCATAGCGGGTTCTGGCGGTGGGCCGTTCTCCATCAGCGCCCATCTTGGCGCATGCGGGGCCCGAAAAGCGCGCCGCGGTCGGGCAGGTTGACGGGCGGGCCGCAAGCTCCCAACCTTCCCACCTGCCAACCTTCCCCAGGAGCTCGCCATGCCCGCCATCCATTTCGGTGTCACCGTCCCCCAGATCAAGCGCACCTGGGAGGAGAGTTGCAGCGCGTCTCGCGAATTCGAGGCGATGGGTTACGACTCGCTCTGGGTCTGCGACCACCTCTACGGGCCGCAGTCGCCGACGATACCCATCCTGGAGGCTTGGACGCTGCTCTCCGCGCTCGCGGCGGTGACGGAGAAGGTCGAGCTGGGCACGCTCGTGACGCCCGCCGGCATGCGCAACCCCGCGCACCTCGGAAAGATCATCGCCACCGTCGACAACATCGCGGGCGGACGCGTGATCGCGGGCCTTGGCGGCGGCTGGATGCCGCGCGAGTTCACCGACTTCGGCGTCCCGTTTCTCTCCACCGGTCAGCGCCTGAAGCAGCTCGACGAGACCATCGACCTGCTTCGCGGCATGTGGGGGGACGACGCCGAGACGACCTACAACGGCCGCTTCGTGAAGGCCGAGCGCGTCGTCTGCGAGCCCAAGCCGCCGCGGCGCGTGCCCATCCTCGTCGGTGGCGCAGGGGAGAAGGTCACCCTCCGCATCGCAGCGGAGAAAGCCGACATCTGGAACAACCTCGCGGGCCACCAGGGATCGCTCGCGCAGAAGATCGATGTGCTCAAGGAACGCTGCGACGACGTGGGCCGCGACCCGGCGAGCATCACCATCAGCCAGCAGTGCCTCGTCACGATCGCACCCGATGAAGCCAGCGCGAGGCCGATGGTCGACACGGCGAGGAAGATCTTCGGCGGCCACATGGGCGACCCCACCGGCCCGCTCGGTATCGCCGGCAGCCCCGAGACCGTGCGCGCCCAGGTCCAGAAGCACATCGATCTCGGTTGCACAATGTTCGTGATGGAGTTCTTCGGCCGCGACACGCGCGAGCCCGCGAAGCTCTTTGCGGAGACCGTCCTCCCGCACTTCAAGTAGACCACGGGTCGTGAAACTCGACATACGCGGGAGGTGGTCTCGCCCGTCCACTGACGTGGGCGGTTCCGTGTGCGCGTCTTTGTGGGCGTGAGCGGGGGGGGGCGCGGCCCCCCAGCAGAAGCCGGGGCCTGGCGATCGTTGGGGCCGACTGCGGCGGCCCGGCTGCCTACCGCGCAAGACGATGACGCCTACCCCGTGGCTCCAGCT
>JBKKBS010000519.1:0-2828 GCA_046713815.1 Tepidiformaceae bacterium | reverse complement strand
CGGTAACCATTCACCAGCAGATGGTACCCGAGGCGTGATGCACCGTCGCGCTCGGGCGTGAACAGGTACGCCGACCGTGCCCGCGTTCCTCCGACGATGCCCGACGCGATGGCGACCGGCAGCACCTCGCCCGCAACCCGTGGCGCGGTCAGCTCGTCAGGCAGCGTCAGGCGCTCGCCGGCAATGACTCCGGCATCTTCGGTCCACCAGGCGTCCACACCGAAGGCGACGGCCAGCGACCAGGCGGTCACATCGTAGAATTCGAAACCCTCGCGGTTGGCGTCCCGCGCACGCCGGAGATTCCGCTCCTGCTTTTCCTGCTGCGTCTTCGCGAATATCGGATCGAGAATC
The DNA here is from genome assembly GCA_046713815.1 of Tepidiformaceae bacterium. Classification (GTDB taxonomy): domain Bacteria; phylum Chloroflexota; class Dehalococcoidia; order Tepidiformales; family Tepidiformaceae; genus JBBDMZ01. The sequence goes on along the minus strand of JBKKBS010000519.1, from coordinate 2,477 downwards.
GGAACGGGCTCGAGAAACGCCTTGGCGAGCTTTCCCTGCGGCTGCGCCAGGTCCACCAGGTACGCGCCACCGTCGAAGCGGCGCCCTAGCACTTTGTCATCGGCAAAGGCATGTGCGCGCGATGCGGTGAACGCGGCAGATGCGCGGCGGACCTCGATGCCCGACCGCAGCAACGTCGCCGCCAGCGCCGCAGCGCGCGCCGGATCGCTCGACGAAAAAACGAAGCGCTTCATCGTCTGGGTCTGGCCATCCGCCACGGCCTTCTGCCGCCAGCGCACGAAGTCCCGTACTCGCTCCTCGCGCCGTGCCGCTGTCGTCTCGATGGTCGCGATCGCCGAGACGTAGTGCTTCGCGATCCCGTCGCGGAACGAGAGGAGCGTTCCGTCATCACGTCGCCAGAGCAGTCCCTTCCAACCTCCGCCGTCGGTCTCGTACGTCATCCCGGTCGCGCCAGTCAGCGATGGCCAGGTATCCCAATAGAAGGGACCATAGAGATCGAACTGGTCTCGCACGAAATACATCCACCCGAACCGATCGAATGCCTCGGCGTTTCCCTTGCCGATGGCGTCGTGCCACTTCTGGTCGAAGATTCCTTCGTGCACCGGTCGCGCTGCCGGAGGAAAAAAGTACGTCCCCACCTGCCCGTGCTGATCGATCGCGACCATTGGATGCCATTTGAGCATCCCTGCCACCAGCGCTTGCACTTCGCGCTGCGTGGTGGTCATCACGTCGCGGTTCATGTCGAACCGGTAATGATTGTAGCGACCCTGAATGCTCCACGGTTCGCGATGCTCGTTTGAGCCGGGTTCAGGATCGGCAACGTTGATCGAGTTGTACCAGACGGCGAAACGCTCGTGCCCGTCGGGATTGGTGCTCGGATTCAGGATCACAATCGCGTGGCGTAGCGCCGCCAGTGTCGCCGGCTCTTCGCTTGCGGCCAACTGATACAGCGTCTGCATCGCCGTCTCGAAACCCGGCGACTCATTGCCGTGCACGGACTCGTTGATCCACACCACTGTCGGTGTGCGTGCGGCGATGGCATCCAGCTCACCCTGTGTGGCGCCCCGCGGATCGGCCAGGCGATCGAGGTCGCCGCGAATGGCGTCGAGTCGCTGGATGTTTTCGGGCGCCGAAATGATGTAGAGCCGCATCGTACGCCGTTCCGCCGTCGATCCGATTTCCTCCACGCGCACCCGGTCGCGAGCCGATTCGGCGATGCCGAGCAGGACTCTTTCCTGCAGGGCGAACTGGGTATTCTGCGCGCCGATGTCGTAGCCCAGAATCGACTCGGGTCTCGGGACGCCGCTACGGTATGGGCCGCGTGAGTAGAAGGAGAAGTTGCGATCATCTCGCAACGACGTGTCGGCCACACGCGGAATCTGCGCGGGCAGGATCGTCGGAAGGCAGGCAGCGCAAAAGAGGAGGCGACGGACGAAGCGAACTTGCATGCGCAGGTCCCGGAAAGGTGGAATTATTGACGGGGAACAGTGCGGAGTGGGCGGGGCCGCTTCAAGTCCGGTCCAAAGAAACAGCGCGGAACCTCCACGCCCCCAACGCGTTTCCATACGCCGCGCTTGACATTAGCACAGGCGAACGTCAAATTTAGGCAACACTAAATCGCCGTTACGTCGGCACTACATTTGGCGTCCTACTCGCATGCCAGCCGTGCTGCGCTCGCGTCTTCTTCATCTATCGGTCTCATGAGTTGTCGTAACATCTGCCGCGTACTCGTGGTCGTCTTGTCCGTCACGTCTCTCGCGTGCGGCGAGTTGTTCACCGAGGCTGTCCCCGTCGGAGACCTGTTCGATGCACCGATCGGAGGCATCACGAGCGCCGAGGCCGCGGCCTTCGCACGGGGTGACGCGGAATTCGGAAGACGTTTTGCTCCAAGCACAGGCCTTGGGCCGATCTTCAACAACGTCTCCTGCATCGCCTGCCACAGTGGCGACGGTCGGGGACGCCTGGACAACGCCCTGCAGCGCATCGGCAGTGCCGACGATGGGTTTCTCTCGTCGTTAGGCGGCCCGCAGATCCAGGACAAGGCGATTCCCGGCGCCGAGTTCGAGCGGCTGCCACCCGGAGCAGTGGTGTCGCTGCGATTGCCTCCTCCCGTGTTCGGCGTGGGCTTGATGGAGGCGATCCCCGACCAGGCCATTCTTGCGCTCGCCGATTCTGCCGACGCCAATGGCGACGGCATCTCCGGGCGCCCCAACTACGTGCGGATTCGCGACTACGTCCCGGCCTCCGAGGCGGGGCCGGGCACCGGCGCGCGGATCGGGCGATTCGGCCGCAAGGCGCAGGTCGGCACCCTGCTCGAGCAGGTCACCGAAGCGTATCACCAGGACATGGGCATCACCTCGGACTTCATTCCGTCGGAGAACAGGAACCCGCGGGCCAGCCCTGCTGCCGACGCCGCTGATGCCGTGGCCGATCCCGAGATTCCCTCATCCACCGTACTGGCGGTGACGAACTACCTG
>JBKKBS010000518.1:0-6397 GCA_046713815.1 Tepidiformaceae bacterium | reverse complement strand
CGTCAACGCCTCGCGGATGTGGACGCTCCCGTCCTGTACGATGCGGGCGTGGATGGAGACGCGCTTCGAACGACGCTCAGCACGGGATTACGCACGCTCGACGCGGACGGGAGACCGAACGGCGTGCCCGTGTTCGTCGATGCGTTGGTGGGCGTGACGTCGCTGCTGGTCGTGGACCTCGAGATGAGTGGGCCGAACGCACAAATGCACGAGGTACTCGACCTTGGCGGTGTACGCGCGCAGTTGGCGCCCGGGCTGACGGAAGAGGAGGCGTACGGCGCGAAGGTGCGGCCGAAGCACATCGGCAACGCCGTCCTCGGCGCGATTAAGGTGACCGGCTATAGCCCGAAGGCGTGGAAGTCGGCGGTGGAGCTGGAAGAGGCGGTCGAGAAGTTCACGGCCATCGGCCGTGGGGCCGTGGTCACGGGCTGGGGCATCGGGCAGGACATGGCTTTTCTTGTGGAGACGTACAAGCGACTGAACCAGCCGTGGCCCTTCGCGCTGTTGGCGCTGGACGTGCAGCCGATCGCGCGCGTCCTGTTGAAGGATGGCGCCGTGGACCGATTCAACCTCGGCCACGTCGCCGACCGGCTCGGCATCGGCCGCATGGGCGAACACGGCGCCCTCGCGGACGCCTACGCGACCTACGACGTGCTCGTGAAGCTGATGGAGCGCGCGGAAACTCAAGGTCAGCCCCTTGACAAGCCTTTAGCGTAACGCTAAGGATTACATTGACGTTCTCGGGGCGAGGTGCAATTCCTCACCGGCGGTCATAGCCCGCGACTCCTTCTTCGGAGGGACTGACCCGGTGGAACTCCGGGGCCGACGGTATAGTCCGGATGAGAGAGGACGTGACCGCGGCTGTGCGCATCATGCGCTTGGCCCAGCGGGAGCCTCGGTGGGGCATGGGCACGATTCGTGCGCGCGGCTCCAACCGCTCCCTTGCGGTCGCGGCTCGGACATCGCCCCCCGAAGACGAGATTACGCTCGGAGGGCCTGTGTTCACTGGCATCATCGAAGAACTGGGTGAGGTGCTTGAGGCGGGCGAGGGCACGTTGCGCATCCGCGCGCCCTTTGTCCTGCAAGACGCCAAACTCGGCGACTCCATCGCCATCAATGGCGTGGACCTGACGGTCGCGGAGATGAACGCGGAGGCGTTCTTCGCGAACCTCATGCCCGAGACGTACCGGCGCTCGAACCTGGGCGAGCTCCGGCCCGGGGACCAGGTGAACCTCGAACGAAGCGTCCGCCCCAACGACAGGCTAAGCGGCCACATTGTGCGCGGCGTGGTCGAGGGCATCGCCACGCTCGATTCCTTCACAGCCGAGTCCGAGGCGATCATCGCCAGGTTCAACACGCCTCCGGAGCTGCTGCGCTACATGGTGGTGAAGGGCCCCGTCTGCATCGACGGCATCAGCCTGACGATAGTAGCGAAAGATGCGGCGAGCTTCTCCGTCTCGCTCGTGCAGTACACGCAGGAGCACACCAACCTCGGATCGCGCAAGCCCGGTGACCGCATCAACATCGAAACCGACATCCTCGCCCGCTACGTTGAGAACTTGCTTTCCAACCACGGAGACACGGAGACACGGAGGACGGAATGAGAAGCGCACTCTCCGTGACTCCGTGTCTCCGTGGTGAATTCAAAGGAGCCATGCACGATGCCTGAACATGAGAACGTGATTGCCACCGTGCCCGAGGCGATGGACGAGTACCGCCGTGGGAAGTTTGTCATCATCACGGACGACGAGGACCGTGAGAACGAGGGCGACCTCTGCATTGCCGCACAGTTCGTGACGCCGGAGGTCATCAATTTCATGGCGAAGTACGGCCGCGGGCTGATCTGCGTGCCGTTGACCGAGGATCGGTGCGACGAGTTGAAGCTGCCGCTGATGGTGGACGCGAACAGCTCGCACTTTGGCACGCCCTTCACCATCCCCGTCGAGGCGCGGACGGGCGTGACCACTGGCATCAGCGCCTCCGACCGGTCGCGCACGGTGCAGGTGCTGATCGACGCGAAGTCCGGGCCCGATGACCTCGTGCGACCAGGGCACATGTTTCCCTTGCGAGCACGCAAGGGGGGAGTGCTCGTGCGTGCGGGCCAGACGGAGGCGAGCGTCGACCTTTGCAAGATGGCGGGCCTCTACCCGGCGGCGGTGATCTGCGAAATCATGAAGGGCGACGGCGAGATGGCGCGCATGCCCGACCTCAAGCGCTTCGGGCGACGCCACGGGATGCGGATCGTGACGGTCAACGACATGATCAAATACCGCTTGCGCACGGAACGCTTGGTACACCGGGTCGCGGAAACACGGCTGCCGACACCCGGCGGCGACATGACGATCATGGCTTACCGCGCCGACCACGAGGAGGCCGAGCATGTGGCCGTCGTGAAGGGGCCGATCGACCCGGATAAGCCGATTCTCGTGCGTGTCCACGACCAATGCGTGACCGGCGACGTGTTCGATTCGCTGCGCTGCGACTGCGGCGAGCAGAAGGACCGTGCGATGAAGATGATCGCCGACGAGGGCGGCATCTTCCTCTACATGCGCCAGGAGGGCCGAGGGATCGGCTTGCACAACAAGCTGCGCGCATATGAACTGCAAGACCAGGGGATGGACACCGTAGACGCGAACATCGCGCTTGGATTCCCGGCAGACCGGCGGGACTACGGCATCGGCATGCAGATCCTGGTGGACATGGGCGTGAAGAAGATGCGGCTCATCACAAACAACCCGGCGAAGCGGGCGGGGCTGGAGGGATACGGGCTTGAGGTGGTCGAACGCGTGCCGATCGTGACGGAGCCGAACGTGCACAACGTCCGCTACCTCGACACGAAGCGCCGCCGCATGGGCCACCTCCTCGACGGCCTCGAATCCGCGGGAGGCGCATGATGGGGGCCAATCAATTCACGGCGGAGGCGCGGAGACGCAGAGTCAGAAACAAGATATTCTCCGCGCCTCCGCGTCCCCGCGGTGGAAAAGAAAGGCGCCATTCGGAATGACTGAGCTAGAGGGTTCATTGGATGGGGCGGGGCTGCGGGTCTGCGTAGTGGTCGCGCGTTGGAATTCGTTCGTGACGACGAAGCTGCTGGAGGGGGCGGTGAGTGGGCTGCGCGAACGCGGTGTCGATGGAGAGGCGGTGACGGTCGCGTGGGTGCCAGGGGCGTTCGAGGTGCCGACGGCGGCGAAGTGGGCGGCGTGCAGCGGCAATTTCGACGCGGTGATTTGCCTCGGCGCCGTCATCCGCGGCGAAACGGCGCACTTCGAATACGTGGCCGGCGGCACAACCGAGGGCATAAGCGCGGTCTCCCAGGCGACGGGCATACCCGTGATATTCGGCGTGCTCACGGTCGATTCCGTGGAGCAGGCGATGGACCGAGCAGGGGGCAAGGAAGGCCACAAGGGCGATGAGTCGGCCCAAGCGGCGATCGAGATGGCGAACCTGCGCAAACTGCTCGAATCGGGCTAGGAAGCGGCGTCAGAACGGGCAGATGTCGAGGGCACTCTTGCGGGGGTTGAGCGTGCCGTAGTCGAACATCTCAATGAGCGTTTGCGGATTCGGCGGGCTGGAGAGGTAGCTGGTCGCGGCGAGACAGCCGGCGTGCACCGTCCCGCCTTCCTGCATCCCCTGGCGGAAGGTCTGCGCCGCGCGCTTGAAAAGCAGGCTTTCAGTGCCGCTGATCACCGCGTCCAGTGCCGCCGTCGGGCTCTTGGCGTCGGCGGCAGTCACAATCGCGACGCGGAAGAGAGCGTAGGCCGTGAGATCGGAGCGGCCGTCCTCGGCCTTGGCCTCCATTTTCCAGTCCTTGAGGGCCGTGTTCGCGATCGCCGCCTGGTAGGCCGCGATGGCCTCGGCGTAGCGCGTTTCATCGACGAGACGGTCGGCGTCGACGATGGCGTGATAGAGGAACTCAGGCTTCTCGTATTCGGTCGCGTCGGCGGCGTAGCGGCTCCCGTTGAAGGCGTAGGTGACCGTGCGCGTGCGCGACGGCCCAGCGCCGAGGGAGCTCACGCGACCGCCGTGCAGGGTGAGCTTGCTGGCGGCGCCCATGCCGGTGAACGCGATCCGATCGAGGTTCTCCATTCCCAGGTCCGAGGGGCCGAGGTCGCGCCATGCGCTGCCGTCCCACGACTGGATCTCGACGAGCGCGTTGCAGGTGCTGGCCGTGCAACGCTTCGTCAGGTAAACCAACTCCGCGCGCGAATCCCCGGTGCGGTCGGCCAGGCTGAACGATTGCCGGCCCTCGGGTGACTCATCGGCGTCCGTCCCGGTGGCGGGGAAGCGTTCGATACTGGCGCCCAGCGATCGCCTGATAAGGATCACCGCCGCGTCGGGCGAGCGCACGCCCCGTGCGGCCAGCGGCACGAGCATCGCCGTGTCGGGCTTTGCGTCGCCGTCGACATCGCCCGTGGAGCAGAGCACCTGCCAGCGCTCAGCCAGCAGCTCGGTGCAGGCGAAAGCGCCCGTGCCAAGGTAGCGCGTGAGCGCGGCCACGGCGGCGTTCGGGTCGGTTGGAGGCGGGCCGAGAAGGTCCGGGGTAGGAGTGGGCGGCGGCGCGGTGGGCGAAGGCGTTGACGCAGGCAGGGGCGTTGCCGCGTCCTCCGTCTCGTCCCGGTCGCCACAGGAAGCGAGCAGAATCACAGCCGCGGCAAGGGCAATGGCTACCGCTTTACCAGGTAGTCTTCCGCGGCCCAGCCGTCGCCGCTCGTCAGTCTGACCTTCCACCACTTCAGTCCTCCCGTTTCCTGGGGACCGCCAACGACGGTCAGTTGAGTGCCATCGGGGACGCAAACGATGGCGGGATTACCGGTGCCGGGCTCCGTGCGTACGTTGAGGCAGCCCGCTTCGCTACCGGTGCCGGCGCCCACCCCGGTGACGACGACCGGGTCGTTCACCTGGAACTTGCCACCGGTGACCGATGCGGCAGGGGCGGTGGGGGTGCCGCTCGTGGGCGGCTGCGTCGCGGAGCCGCCAGGATTTGTCGCAGCCGTGGAAGGGGTGGAGCGGGCGGAAGGTGTCGTCCCGTCGCCCAAGGCCGGAGAGTCGGCGTCGCCGCCAAACGAACCCGCAATCCAGATCACGCCGAACGCGATCACCACGGCCAATCCCACCGCGGCCGGTACGTACCAGAACTGGAGGATGCGATGGCGGACGTAGAGGTTGGGAAGGGCCTTGCCAGCGCGGTCCACCTTGTAGGCGCCCGAGGTTGCCGCGGCCTTGCGTTTGGTCACACCATCCGCCAGCGCCGCGAGTGGGGGGATAGTGCGAACCGGCGGGTGCGCGTCGGCGCCAATCACCGGGCCGTCATCCGCCACCCCGGCCACCGGCCCCTCCACGGGCTGCCGCTGGCGAAGTTCAATTGGTGCACGCCCGCCGAGGGGCATTACGCGCGTGCCCTCGCCGGGGTGCGGCGCCTCCCCGCCCGTGAACCGCTCGGGTGCATAGGCGACTGCGATGGGCACCGACTGGTGTTCCGTGTTCGTCGCGCAACCGTTGTTTTTGACCCAGCATGCGGGGTGATGCATGACGCCGCAGCCTTCGCAACGCAGAACCGCCTCGCCCTCAACAAAGGCGCGTTCACAAAGGGGGCAAAAGCGTTGGTGGCGAGGAGTCAATGACGAACGTCCAGGGGCGCGGTCTTAGTATCGAGGCTCGCAAGTCCCGTCAGCAATTGCAACGTTCACGGCAGGGAAATAGTTTCGTGCCGCAGGAGATTTTCGACTTCGTCAAGGTGCGGAATGGAGCTTGCGGCACCGCGCCTGGTGACCGCGAGCCCGCCGGCGGCGGAAGCGAAGCGTAGGGCCTCGTCGAGCGGCCGCCCTTTGGCGAGGGCCACTGCGAGCGCGCCGCAGAACGCGTCACCGGCCCCGACCGAGTCCACCACCTTCACGGGAAAGCTGCCGATGCGCGCGGCGAGGGCATCGCTGGCGACTACGCACCCGGCTGCGCCGAGGGTGATGATGACCACCAGCGGTCCGAGCCCGCGCAGCGCCTGTGCCTGCGCGAGGCGATCGCCAGTAAACGGGGTGAGAGCGTCCGCTTCCGGCTCGTTCACCACGAGGATACTCGCGCTCGCGAGGAGACCCGGTGGCGGTTCCGACGCCGGGGCGGCATTGAGCATCACGGGCACTCCCGCGCGGCGGGCAATCGCCGCGGCTGCGACGTTTCCCTGGGCCGAGACTTCCAGTTGCAGCAAGAGCATGCCGGCGGCGGTGATCTCGTCGCGCGCCGCCCCAACCTGCGCGACGGTCATCGCAAGGTTCGCGCGGGGGACCGAGAGAATGCTGTTGGAGCCGTTGTCCAGGACGATGGGGATAGCTACGCCCGTGCCGCTTGCGCCATCGCGCACCACATGGGCGACGTTCAGGTCCGCCTGGCGAAGTGTGTCCAGGAT
>JBKKBS010000517.1:0-2524 GCA_046713815.1 Tepidiformaceae bacterium | reverse complement strand
CGAGCACCGTGCTCATGTGCGCCATCCCCGCGCGCGTCGCCGGCTGCGAGGAGGTGTACCTCACCAGCCCGGTGCTGCCGGACGGCTCGATCCCGCCGGTGAAGCTTGTCGCGGCCGACATCGCTGGCGTGGACGGCGTCTTCCGCGGGGGCGGGGCGCAGGGCATCGCCGCCTTCGCCTACGGCACCGAGAGCATCCCGAAGGTCGACAAGATCTGCGGCCCGGGCGGGCTGTTCGTCACCATCGCCAAGAAGCAAGTCTTCGGGGATGTCGGCATCGACTCGATCTACGGGCCCACCGAGACCGTGGTCATTGCCGACGAAAGCGCCGACCCGGAGATGGTTGCCGCCGACCTCCTCGCCCAGGCCGAGCACGACGCCCTCGCCAGCCCCATCCTTCTGACACCCTCGCATTACCTCGCCGACGAAGTGGCGAAGTGCATCGAACGTCAGCTCAAGACGATGGAGCGCGCGAAGATCGCCTCGGCCGCACTGGAGAACCGGGGCGGCTGCATTCTCGTGAACGATATCGACCACGCGATCGAGCTGGCGAACGAGTACGCGCCCGAGCACCTCTGTCTGATGGTGGAGAACCCCGTCGCATACGCTCCCAAGGTGCGGAACGCGGGCGGCCTCTTCCTCGGTGAGTCGTCCCCCGAGGCGATCGGCGACTACACGGCCGGCCCCAGCCACACCATGCCCACCGGCGGCAGCGCCCGCTGGAGCTCGCCCCTCAGTGTCAGCGACTTCATCAAGAAGACGAGCATCGTCAACATCCCCGACGACCTCACCGAGGAGCTCGCTCGCGTGGCCAGCATCCTCGCGCGCGCGGAGGGACTTACCGGCCACGCCCGTGCTGTCGAGCGGCGCATCCAGGGGCGCTGAGGCTACAGTATGGAGATGGACATCCGCCGCCTCATCCGGCCCGACTTCGAGGACCTGGATGAATACATCCCGGTGAAGCCGCTCGACGTGCTCGCGGCCGAGATCGGCGTACCCGTCGAGCGCATCGTGAAACTTGATGCGAACGAGAACCTCTACGGCCCGATCCCCGAGATCCGCGAGGCCGTCGCGAACGCCGACCTCCACATCTACCCGGATCCCGGCCAGCACGCCCTGCGCGAGGCGATCGCCGAGTACGTCGGGGTCGAGCCTGAGCAGGTGGTCGCGGGCGCGGGTGCGGACGACCTGATCGACGTGCTCCTCCGCCTGGTGCAGCCGGAGGCGATCGTGGACGTCCCGCCGACCTTCGGGATGTACAGCTTCCTCGCGAAAATCAACGGCGCTCGCGTCGTGGAGGCAGGTCGGCTCGACCAGTTCCGCCCCGATGTTCGCGCCATCGCGCAATGCATCGAGGACGGAGCATCTATCGTCTTTCTCGCGTCGCCCAACAACCCGACTGGAAACGCGCTCTCCCCTGAGGAGACCGCGGCCCTCATCGAGCTGGAGGCGTTTGTCGTCATCGACGAGGCGTACATCGAGTTCGGCGGCGAGTCCGCAGCCTCGCTCGTCACCCGCCATCCGAACCTCGTCGTCCTGCGCACGTTCAGCAAATGGGCCGGGTTGGCGGGGCTACGCGTCGGCTACTCCGTTTCCAGCCCAGATGTCGCGAGGATGCTCATGCGACTCAAGCAGCCGTACAACGTGAATGTCGCGGCCGCCGTGGCGGCGCGCGAGGCACTGAAGCACCGCGGCCGGATCTTCGAGACCGTGAAGTGCATCGTTGCCGAACGCGAGCGAATGGCGAAGGCGGTCAGCGCTCTCGGCTGGCTCAATGCGGTCCCATCGGAAGCGAACTTCGTGCTCTTCAAGGTGTGCGGCCGTTCCGCGAGCGATGTTGCCGCAAATCTTCGCCGCCAGGGGATCCTCATCCGGCACTACAAGCACCCCAAACTGCGCGACTACATCCGCATCAGCGCCGGCCGCCCGGAAGACACCGACCGCCTGCTCGAGGCCCTGCGCGCCCTGGAGGCCGCATGATCGACCGTATCGCCACCGTCTCTCGCAAGACTGCCGAGACCGAAATCACGATCACGCTCAACCTCGACGGCACGGGCAAATTCGTCACCGAGACGGGCATCGGCATGTTCGACCACATGCTTAGCCACATCGCCAAGCACGGCGTCTTCGACCTCGAAGTGCGGGCCAAAGGCGACCTCCACGTCGACCAGCACCATACCGTCGAGGACTGCGGCATCGCCCTGGGCGAGGCGCTCGCGCGGGCGTTGGGCGACAAAGGCGGGATCGTCAGGTCCGGATCGGCATACATGCCCCTGGACGAGGCGCTCGCCTTTGCGGCGGTCGACCTCAGCGGCCGTCCGTTCGCACAACTCGACCTCCGACTGCTCGGGCGCGAGCTTGGCGGCATGCCGCCGGACCTCTTCGACCACTTCCTTGAGTCGTTCGCCTTCGCCGCGAAGATGAATCTGCATGTGAAGACGCTCTCCGGCGTGAATGACCACCACAAGGCGGAGGCCTGCTTCAAAGCGATGGCCCGTGCCCTCGACGCCGCCACCCGCATCGAC
>JBKKBS010000516.1:0-6897 GCA_046713815.1 Tepidiformaceae bacterium | reverse complement strand
GCGTTGCTCAGCCTGTGAACGGTGGATGAATTCCGCGGAATCACGAATCTGGCGCGTTGACCCTGTTTCGAAACGCGTCATATAGTTCGCACACGTTACGGATTTCACAATCTCGCCAACATCAACTCCATGACGCTTGAGATTCCCGAAGTTGTCGTCAATCGCCTTCCGATTTATGCGCGGGCACTGGCGGAGCTCGCGGCGGACGGCGAATCGGTCGTGAGTTCGCAGGCGCTCGGCGACAAACTCGACGTGACGCCCGCTCAGATCCGTAAGGACCTCAGCTACTTCGGACGCTTCGGCAAGCAAGGCCGGGGGTACAACGTCCACACCCTCCTCTCGAAGCTGCGCGAGATCCTCGGACTGGACCGCCAATGGCGAGTGTGCGTCGTGGGCGTGGGCCGCCTGGGCCAGGCGATCGCGGAGTACGGCGGGTTCGAGCCCCAGGGTTTCCAGATCGTGGGCGCATTCGACAGCGATCGGGGGAAGGTGGGCACCCAACTCGGGAAGACCGTCGTAAAGCACACGGATGACCTCGAAGGCTACCTTCGGCAGAATCACATCGACGTCGGAGTGGTGGCCGTGCCCGCGCACGCGGCCCAGTCGGTGACCGATCGCCTCGTGAACGGCGGAGTCAAGGCGATCCTCAACTACGCCCCAATGACGCCGCACGTCCCGCGCGACGTGACGATCCGCCACATCGACCCGGTCCTCGCCATGCAGAGCATGACCTTCTACATCAAGAAGCCCGAAGCGAGCGGGAAGTAGCGTCGCCAAGGACGCCAAGAGTTCGCCGGGGGGGCCATGGCCGGGTGCCCACCGCCGGCCGAGGATGACCTCGCGGAGCTGCTGGGCCACCTCTGGGAGATGCTGGAGCGGGAGTACCAGTACGCGGGATGCGGCATCATCGCGCGAAACATCAAGTCGTGCGGGCCGGCATTCGTCCAAACCGTCCGCACGCTCGTTACGACGAAGTCATGCTGGGACACCGTCGACTCGCTGGCCAAAGACGGCGCGGGTGCGCTCGTGCTGCGCCATCCCGAACTCGCCACGACGATGGATGCGTGGCTCGAGAGCGAGAACATGTGGCTGCGGCGGACCGCGATTCTCCATCAGCTCGAGTTTAAAGAGCGGACCGATGGCGCGCGTCTCTTTCGTTACCGCGAGCTGCGGGCCGGTGAACAGGAGTTATTCATCCGCAAGGCGATCGGGTGGGCGCTGCGGGAGTTTTCGAAGGTGGATGCCGAGGCAGTGCGGGGCTTCGTCGCCAGCCATGAGCACCAGCTGTCGGGCCTGTCGAAACGGGAGGCGTTGCTGTGGCTGGAGGGCGGACGTGGCGGGAAGCTGGCACGCGAACGCGTGGTATGATTCCAACATGACAGTGCAAGTTCGCGTCCGCCGCCGCCTCGAGTCAGACACGATCCGAATACCGGAGCTCAAGGAGCTGGTGGGCAAGGATGTCGAGATCGTTGTTACCGAGGCGGAGCCCGCGCCGAGGCGACCCGCGAAACCACTCGAGGGGTCTGTGCTCCGATACGACGATCCATTCGGTCCCGCCGTCCCGCCTGACGACTGGGAAGCGAATCGGTGATCCTGCTGGACACCCATGTCTGGATTTGGTGGGTGAACGCAGCGCCAGATCTTCCGCAGTCCGCTCGCCGGCTCCTCATGACGACCCCACCGGGTGAGATGGCGATCAGCCTGATTTCGTGCTGGGAAGTCGCAAAACTTGCCGAGAACAATCGGCTCAATCTCGACCGGCCCGTGCAAGACTGGCTTCTGGATGCGATCGCAAAGTCCGGGGTCCAGGTAGTCGCCCTCACGATCGACATACTGGTGGCGTCCACGCGGCTTCCCCAACCATTCCACCGCGACCCCGCCGACCAGATCGTTGTCGCCACATCGCGCCTTCTCGGAATCCCGCTGCTCACGCAGGACCGCCAGCTCCTCGCGTATGAGCACGTTGAACTCGCCACGGTGCCCACGGACGGTTAGCGTTCCGTGGGGTTGGGGAAGAGGCCGACGAGGTTCTCCTCCTCCGTGGGGAGCGACCGTTTGATCACTTCGATGTGGTCGAGGGCGATGCCAGCGCCGATGGCGACGCATTGGAGCGGGTTGTCTACCACGTAGCAGGGGACGCCCGTCTCCTGCGTCAGGAGTTCGTCCATGTGCCGCAACAGCGCGCCGCCGCCGGTGAGCGAGATGCCCCGATCGATGACATCCGCCGCGAGTTCCGGAGGCGTCTTTTCGAGGACCGCGCGGACCGTCTGGACGATTGTGCCGAGCGGGTCCTGGATGGCCTGGGCGACTTCGATGCTGGTAAGGGTGATGGTCTTGGGCAGGCCGGAGAGCTGGTCGCGCCCCCGCACCTGGGTAGAGAGCCCTTCGTCGATCGGGATCGCGCTGCCCACCGCGAACTTGATCTCCTCGGCCGTCCGTTCACCGATGATGAGGTTATGTCTCCGGCGGACGTAGGCGATGATTGCCTCGTCGATGCGGTCCCCGGCCATACGCACGGATTCGCTCACGACAATGCCGTAGAGCGCGATCACCGCCGCCTCCGTGCGTCCGCCGCCGATGTTGAGGACCATGTTTCCGCGCGGCTGGCCGATGGGAAGCTGCGCGCCAATGGCAGCCGCCAGCGGCTCGGGCACGAGATGGGCCGGCTTGCGCGCCCCGGCTTGTTCGGCGGCATCGCGCACCGCGCGCTGCTCGACGGATGTGACTCCCGCCGGGACGGTTACCATGACCTCCGGCCGGATGAGGTTGAAGCGGCCGGTGACGAGGCTAATGAAGTAGCGGAGCATGGCCTCGGTGGTGAGGTAATCCGCGATAACTCCATCGCGCATGGGGCGAATCACGCTGATCGAACCGGGGGTGCGGCCCTGCATGTTGCGCGCCTCGGAGCCGACGGCCACGATCGCGTTGTCGCGATTATGCCGCGCGACCACCGAGGGTTCGTTCATCACGATACCGTGGCCTTTTACGTAGATAAGGATGTTCGCGGTGCCGAGGTCGATCCCGACCTTCTTGGATGTGAGGAACTCGAATGCCATCAGGCTCGTTCCACCTCCACACCGAGGCTACGCAACTTCTCGTCAAGGCGCTCGTATCCGCGGTCAAGGTGGTGAATCTCATCGATGTAGGTCGTGCCGGTCGCAACGAGAGCCGCGAGCATGACGGCGGCACCCGCGCGTACGTCGAGCGCGCGCACATGGGCGCCATGCAAGGGCGTCGGGCCGCTGATGATGGCTGACGAACCGGTGCTGACGATCTCGGCCCCCATCTTGCGAAGCTGGTCCACATAGAGCATACGGTTGTCGAACACGCGCTCGTGAATGATGGAGACGCCGTCAGCCTGCGTGAGGAGCGCCGCCATTGGTGCGTGGAGGTCGGTAGCGAGGCCGGGATAGGGCAGCGCCTGGAAGTGGACAGCCAGGAGATCCGGCTGGCTACGCACATGTAGCACGGTATCGGTGGCCTCAATTGAGGCTCCGGCGCCCCGCAACTTCGTCAGGAGAGCGTCCATCACCGGGACGGGTGCATCCTCGAGGCGGACATCGCCGCCGGTCATGGCGGCGGCGATGGCGAAGGTGCCGGCCTCGATACGGTCCGGCATGACCCGCCTGGAGACGCCGTGGAGCGCGTCCACGCCGTCGACTTCGAGCATCTGACTGCCAATGCCGCTGATCTTCGCGCCCATGGCGTTGAGGCAGTTCGCGAGTTCCTGCACCTCCGGCTCCGTTGCCGCGTTGACGATCGTGCTGTGGCCCTTGGCGAGCGTGGCCGCCATGAGTACGTTCTGAGTGCCCGAAACGGAGGGATAGTCCATAAAGATGCGTGCGCCGCGAAGGCCGCCCGCGGGCGCCCGGGCGACGATGCGCTCGCCGTCGCGGCTGATCTCGGCGCCCATCGCCTGGAAGCCGAAGAGATGGACATGGATGGGGGGCTGCCCGATGACGTCGCCGACGGGGGGCACGGACGAGGCGAGGCCGTGCCGCGCGAGCAGCGGCCCCATCACCTGGAAGGAGGCACGGTTCTCGGTGATCAGGTCCGTGGGCGCTTCGAACTCACAGACGCGCGAGGCGTTGAGGCGCATCGTGCCGTCCGTAGCATGCTCGACCGAGCAGCCGAGGGAGGTCAGCAGTTCGCCAAGGGAGTCGCTGTCGGAGATATGAGGGACGTTATGGAGCGTGACTTCTTCGTCCGTGAGGAGCGCGGCGCACATTTGGACGAGGGCCGCGTTCTTCGAGCCCGACACACGCAGCGTGCCCCGAAGGGTAGCGCCGCCCTGGACGACATAGCGAGAGGTGCGTGTGCGGGTTGATGGCACGGTTAAGTCAGGATAGGGGAGGCGTGGCGGTGGGGCGAATGCGCAGCGCGAGGGGGCGGAAGGGCAAAGTTGGCGGAAGGGCGAATCGACCTACTGATTAGAGACGGCTGGCGGCTGCCTGATCAGAACGAGGGCCGCGTTCAGTGGCATGTCCATGGACTGATGGCGGTAGCTATCCGCGCGGCTGACCCGTACCGACGCGACGCCGGCGCTGGACGACCTTGAGGCGGAGGAGCGAGCGCTGCAGTGACGCCTGGGCGCGGGCGAGGTCGACATCGCGCACGTTCTGCTCGCGGTAGCGGCGGAGGCGCTCTTCCGCCCGCACACGCGCGGACTCGGCCCGTTCGAGGTCGATCTCCTCGGAACTCTCGGCGGCGTCCGCGTGGATAGTGACGCGGTCGTTCTTCACTTCCATGAAGCCGCCCGCGACAGCGAATGACTCCTCGGTCGTGCCGCGGCGGAAGACGAGTTCGCCCGCATCGAGCGTGGTCATGAGGGCGGCATGGCGGGGGAGGATGGCCAGCTGGCCATCCGCGCCGGGGGCGATGAGCACCTCGACGCCCTGTTCCGTGCGGACGATGCGTTCCGCGGTGACGATCTCGACGGTGAGCGGCATGGTTACTCCTCGGAGAGGGTGCGGCCCTTTTCCACCGCTGAGTCGATGCCGCCGACCATGTAGAAGGCCTGTTCCGGCAACCCGTCGTGCGCACCGTCGAGGATCTCCTTGAAGCCGCGGATGGTCTCGGCGAGCGAGACGTACTGGCCCGGATGCCCCGTGAACGCCTCGGCCACGAACATCGGCTGGGTAAGGAAGCGCTGGATCTTGCGGGCGCGCGCGACCGTGAGCTTGTCCTCGTCGGAGAGCTCGTCGATGCCAAGGATGGCGATGATGTCCTGGAGGTCGCGGTAGCGCTGGAGCACGGCCTGCACTCCGCGCGCGATCTCGTAGTGCTCCTGGCCCACGACGCGCGGCTCAAGGGCGCGGGAGAACGAGGTGAGTGGGTCCATGGCCGGGAAGAGCGCCTGCTCCGCGAGGGAACGCTCGAGCGCCACGACGGAGTCGAGGTGGCCGAAGGTGGTGGCCACGCCGGGGTCGGTGTAGTCGTCGGCGGGCACGTAGATCGCCTGGAACGACGTGATCGAGCCCTTGCGCGTCGAGGTGATGCGCTCTTCGAGGTCACCCATCTCGGTCGCGAGCGTGGGCTGGTAGCCCACCGCCGAGGGCATGCGTCCGAGGAGCGCCGACACTTCCATGCCGGCGAGTGTGTACCGGTAAATGTTGTCGACGAAGAAGAGGACGTCCTTGCCCTCCTGGTCGCGGAAGTATTCGGCCATGGTGAGTCCGCTCAATGCCACGCGCAGGCGCACGCCCGGGGGCTCGTTCATCTGGCCGAAGACCATCGCCATCTTGGGGAGCACGCCCGAGTCTTTCATCTCGTGCCAGAGGTCGTTCCCTTCGCGTGAGCGCTCGCCCACGCCGGCGAAGACGGAGAAACCACCGTGCTCGCGGGCGATGTTGGAGATGAGTTCCTGGATGACGACCGTCTTTCCCACGCCCGCGCCACCGTAGAGGCCGACCTTGCCACCGCGCACCAACGGCGCGATGAGGTCGATCACCTTGATGCCCGTTTCGAGCACCGACGGGGTGGTCTCCTGGTCCTCGAAAGATGGCGGGCTGCGATGGATGGGCCAGCGCTCTCCGGTGGCTGGCGGCAGATTGTCGATGGGGTTGCCAAGGACGTTGAACATGCGGCCGAGCGATTGCTCGCCCACGGGCACGGAGATGGCGATACCCGTGTCGATCGCTTTCGTGTCGCGCTTGAGGCCGTCCGTGGAGTCCATCGCGAGGCAGCGCACCCAGTTGTTGCCGAGGTGCTGCTGCACTTCGGTGACGAGCGCCGTGCCATCCTCCTGGATAATGTTCACGGCGTTGTTGATGGCGGGGAGCCGATCCGGCGGAAACTCGATGTCGATGACTGTGCCGATGATCTGGACGACGCGTCCTTCGGCTGCTGGTGCCATAACCATGGTGCTACCTCAAGTGGAGTGATGATGTCCGGACTCCCGTCCGGCGTACTGGATTGCGCTCTCTGGAGAGCCCAATCGTGACAGGCTTCACGAGCGATTGCACTAGGCTTTCGCTCCGAATGACTTCAGGCGCTCCGCCATGTCAGGGCTGGCGCCCGGACTGGTCCTGCGTTCAAATTCGAGGGCTTCGGCGAGCGTATACCGCTGGCCTTCGTTCACGAGCCGCTTGTCTCCCCGGAGGGTGTGCCAGGAAAGGGCGGTCATCGTCCGTGCGAGCCGGTCCGTCTCGGCTTCCAGTTGGCCGTCAGGTACGCAGAGGTTCGCCAGGCCGAGAGGCACGGCGTCCGCGCCGCTAACCGGCGTGCCCGTGAACATCATGAGCTTGGCTTTGATAGGGCCGATGCGACGGGGCAGACGCTGGCTCATGCCCCAGGTGGGCGTCATCCCCCACTTGCCGTGGGTGTCAGCGAAACGCGCCGATTCCGCGGCGACGAGGATGTCGCAGGCGAGCGCCAGTTCGAGCGCACCGGTATAAC
>JBKKBS010000515.1:0-3221 GCA_046713815.1 Tepidiformaceae bacterium | reverse complement strand
ATGTAGCGCCCCGCGCTCCCATGGCTATTCCCACATCCGCCGTCGCGAGCGCTGGCGCATCGTTGATCCCGTCGCTCACCATCAGGGTGACGCGCTCCTGCTGCGAGAGGCGCACCGCCTCGACCTTTTCTGCGGGCGCGAGGCCGGCCATCACCCGATCGACGCCGATTGCCGCGCCCACCGACTCTGCTATCGCCGTGTAGTCGCCGGTCAGCATCACTGTCTCGACGATCCCCATCCGCTTGAGGCGTCGAAGCACGCGAGGAGCATCGGGGCGAATTGGGTCATCGAAGACAAAGGCGCCGGCTACCTGGTCGTCGATCGCGGCAAAAACGACGGAGCCTTCATCGCGCATGACGCGACGCTGAAACTGGCGTTGCTCATCCAAAGCACCGCCAGGTCCTGCGGTCCAGGCGAAGCTCCCCAGCCGGACGCGGTGACCATCCACCAGGCCGGTGATGCCGAACCCGGGTGTTTCGCCCCACCTCAGTGGGAAGGACGAGGTTCGCTCCCTGTTCCCGCGCCGTCGCGACCAGAGCACTCGCGAGCACGTGGGAGGACACCTGATCGAGCGAGGCGCCGAATCTCAGCAGTTCGGCCTCGGTCCAAGCGCGGTTCAGGAGCAGGGAGCGACGGACGCGCGGCGCACCCATCGTAATGGTGCCGGTCTTGTCCATATAGAGCGCTTTCGCTCGACCGAGGGTCTCGATCGCCGCGCCACCCTTGATAACGATCCCGCGCCTCGCGGCGCGACACGCCCGATACGATGGCGACCGGCGCCGCGAGCAGCAGAGGGCACGGGGTGGCGACGACGAGCACCGCAAGGGCGCGGACCGGGTCGCCAGAAATGCCCCAGGCGATTCCGGCGGTTGCCAGCGCTGCCGGGACGAAGATCCAGGCGTAGCGGTCGGCGAGGCGAACAAGCGGAGCACTGGATTTCTGCGCTTCCTCGACCATCCGGACGATACCGGCGTAGGTGCTCCCGGAGGCGTTCGCCAGGGCGCGCATCTGGAAGGAGGACCCGGCGTTGGCCGTCCCGCTTCGCACCCGATCGCCAATCTCGCGCACGACCAGGCGGGACTCGCCGGTCAGCGCGGACTCGTCCAGGACGGCTGGGCCTGTCGTCACGATCCCATCGACGGGAAGCACGTCCCCTTCCTTGACGACCAATAGGTCACCACTGGCCACCCGCTCGACCGGTATCGCCTCGATCGTCCCGCCGAGCAGCCGGTAAGCGGTGCGCGGCGCACGCTTCAGGAGTGATGAGAGTTCCCGCTCCGCACGGTTGGACGCATATTCCTCCAGCGCCCGCCCGGTGGCGAGCATCAGGCCGATGACCGCTCCAGCCAGATACTCACCGAGCGCGACCGCGCCAATGATCGCCATAACGGCGATAAGGTCGACCCCGCCCGAGCGCCGGATCAGGTCGCGGACCATGCTGACCAACACCGGGACGAGAGCTAGCAGAGACGTGGCCGCCCAGACGCCGTCGGCAGCGGCGGGGTAGCCAACAGCCCACAACACGACGCCGCCCGAAACGCCGGCAATGCAGCCAAACAGCAACAGCGCCGTGCGACTGAGAGCGCCTGTCTTTTTTAACAACGCGGCGCCCTCTCCCGTCCCCGTTTTTGCTCGTCCCGACGGCGCCAACGTACCTGAGATTCCGGCGTCTCGGGCAGGACACATTGGGCGACGGTGGGGGGGCTGAAGGTCGCAATCTTTTGGTTTCTAGGGGTGACTCAGGGCAGCCGGAATGACCTGGTAGCGTGAATCAACGCGCCAACGATCCTTCGATGTGAACGACCAATACCGCTGCGCAGACTGGCGCATCGTGGCCCTCTCCGGAGCTACTGGTTGTTTCCGTCAGAATGCCGTACCCCTACGAGTGTGCGAGGGCCGACGGTGCGCGTTGCCGACCGCCCGCTCCAGCCAGGACGCGGCGCACCGACTCGATCGAGGTCCGCGTGACGACCTACTCGGCCACCAGTTGCTCCGAGGCAGCTCGGTGCAATCCCAGAGGCCCGCGGCCGCCCGCGGAGTGTCGGCAACTCGCAGTCCAGCTTGACGATGCGGAGGGCGAATTCAGGGAAAAAGCGATTGGAGTGTCCGAGGGTGATGCCGAGCACGGCCGATATTGCTTTCGCCGCTAGCGGTGCCAGGTGCTTCACAGCTCGTGGTGGCAGCGAACGGGCACAGCGACAAGACGGCCGCGGACGGCCGGGCCATTGGATCACCGGGTGCCCGTCGAGGGTGGGCCACGGTCGCCTCAGCGCTGTGGCTGCCAGAGGCGGAACACTTCCGCGGCTACCAGACCAAGCACCAACAGAACGCTACCTGCGATGAGGGCGTCTTTCTCCAAGTTAGCTAGCAGGCCGACAACCGCTAGCAGCGCCAGGGCCGGAAGCACGGGGAATCTGCCGATACTGCCTGGCACGCGAAACGGCCGGGACAGCTCCGGCGACCGGTAGCGGAGGACAATCAGTGCGAGGTTCACGCCGATGAACGCGATGAATACCGCGAAATTCGAAGCCCCCGCCACGAATCCAAGGTCCCCGGAGAGCGTGAACCCGAGCGCGACCACGAGGCAGAGGAGGATCGCTCGAGCCGGAGTGTGGACGACGGGGTGGACCCACGCCATGAATCGGGGTAAGGCGGCATCTTCCCCGGACGCCATCCCGTAGATCATGCGCGAGGACGCCATGAGCAGCAGCAGCACCGTGTTCGCGGTCGCAAAGAGGGCGACAATCGCGACGAGGTCGCGTGCGCCCCCGCCCATCGCGGCGGCAGCAACATCCGCCAGAGGAGCGTCGGACGCGGCCAGGGACTTTGCGCCAACAACACTGACAGCCGCCATGGCGACCAGGACGTAGAGCAACGTTGTCACGCCGATAGAGAGGAGCACGGCTCGCGGGATTACCCTTGGCGCGTCGACTGTCTCTTCAGCGAGCGCAGCGATCTGACTGAATCCGATGAATGCGAAACTGATGAGGGCTGCTCCAGAGAAGACTTCCCGGACGCCCGGCCCCTCAAGCAGATCGCGGTCACCGACGTGGGGCACGCCGAGCGCGACGACGAAGATGAGTCCTGCTGCTTCCACAAAAGTGAGAATGATCGAGGCCCAGACCGCCTCGCGGACGCCTACGAAAGCGAGGAGCGTGCAGAACACGATGGCCCCGGAGGCGAGAATGGCTGGTTCGACATCGAGGAAGGTGCCCAGGTAG
>JBKKBS010000514.1:0-8455 GCA_046713815.1 Tepidiformaceae bacterium | reverse complement strand
GCGATGTAGAGCGTGTCACCATCGAGCACGGGCTCGCCGTACACCGCCTGGAGGTCGATGTCCTTCTGGTCGGTCTTATTGTCGTCGGGAAACGACCAGCGCACGGCGGCGGCGTTGTCCTGAAGGTTGAGGGCGGTGAGGCGGTCTTTCTTTTCGAAGACGAAGGCGGTGGGACCGTCGACAGCAGGGCTCGCCCAGCCCTCGGGATTCTTCGTGCCGACGCAACCGGCGGCAGTGATCGCAAGGGAGATGAACAGAAGCCCCGCCGCGAATCTGCGGCGGATAGTCACACGAGAATCGTAGCAGGGGGCGGCGGAAGGAGATACGCGAGCCCGTGACGGACCGCGTTTCATGTGAAACACGGAGGACGGTTTTGCCGGGCATCGTTGTTTCACGTGAAACATCAGTCGGGGACCAGGTCGACGCCGCGCCCGCCGCCGGGGCGGCAACGCGCGATCCGCCGGACTGTGAGCCATCCGCCGCGCAGCGCCCCGTGACGCTCAACCGCCTCGTAGGCGTAGTGCGAGCAGGTCGGCTCGAAGCGGCACATTGGCGGCATGATCGGCGAACACAGCGCCTGGTAGCCCCGGATCAGCTTCAAAAGCACCCACTTCATGGCGGATCCAGGTCCGGCAAGAGGTTGGCGCGCCGGAGGGATTGCTCCAGAGCCGCCTGGAGCTGCGCAAACGAGGCGTCGAGCGTGCCGTTTCGTGCGGTCACGACGATGTCGCAGCCGCCCCTCACGGGGAGCACTCGTGCTGCCTCCCGCAAGCGCCGCTTGATCAGGTTCCGCGCGACTGCTTTTTTCGAGATGCGCTTGCCCACCGCGAATCCCCAGCGCGCGAGGTCGCCCTTCTCGCGTGTATGGACGCGGAGAACAAGAAGGGGACCGCTGATCACGGTCCCCTTCTTATAGACGGTGTCGAATTCCTTGCCTTTGCGCAGGCGCCGGGCGCGCTCCATGCGGAGCTCCTTCTCGGCGCTTAGACGCGCGTCAGTTCCTTGCGGCCGCGGAAGCGGCGGGCCTTCAGGACGAGGCGCCCGGCGCGCGAAGACATGCGCTGACGGAAGCCGTGAACCCTGTTGCGATGCCGGTTGTGCGGCTGGTATGTGCGCTTGGTGGACATGGGGACCTCGGAGGAGAGGATGAACGCAAAGCGTACCGCGCGGGGGGCTTACGCGTCCAAAGTGTCGAGTTCCCAGTCCAAGGGTTACCGCGCCGCCCTCCGGTTTGGACTGGAACTCAGACCGTTGCACTCACCTGTACGCCGCCTGGTAGTGGGCGTAGTGCTCCATCACGGCGATCACGTACCCCTGCGTCTCGGCGAAGTCGACGGCTTCGGCGAAGTCGGCGGGGCCGAGGCCGCCGGTGGCCGCGGCCCAGCGGGCGGCGTTTCCGGGACCGGCGTTGTAGGCGGCGAGCGCGTGATACGGGTTGCCGAGGGCGCGCAGCTGGCCGCTGATGTAGTTCGCGCCGAAGCGCAGCGCCACCGCGGGCCGGAAGAGGTCCTCGGGGGAGAACTCGACTCCGAGGGAGCGCGCGATCGCCTCGCCCGTGGGGGCGATCACCTGCGTCAGGCCGAGCGCGCCCGCGTGGGAGCCAGCGCTCGCGTCCCAGAAGCTCTCCTGGCGGATGAGCGCGGCGAAAAAGAGGGGGTCGATGCCATAGTCGCGCGAGTGGCGGTCCAACAACATGACATAAGTCACTGGGTACGCCAGTTGCATGAGCTGTTTCGGCGCCACGGGCCATGCCAGGCCCAGGTTCGAGCGAAGGCGGGACGACAGGCGTGCGGCGATGTCGGGCATGCTCGCCGCGTGGGCCTCTCGCATGAGGGCGTAGAGGTCGTAGGCCTGGGCGCCCGACGCCGCTTCGAGGATTAGCACCGCCCCGCGGGAGCGCAGGCCCACCTGGACCATCTCGGCGGCGGCGGTGCGCGGCGCCCAAACCGCAGTCGTGTCCGGGAAGAGCGCGGCTTCGAGCGCTGCCCAATCCGGCGCGGGTACCGGGCCAAGTTCGCGGTAGCGCACGTCCGCGTCCCCTACGGACCCGATTTCGCGCGCCGCCTGGAGGGCGAAGAAGTCGAACGGATCGGCGTCGCGAGCGGCGGCGAAGGTCGCGGTGGCGGCGGCGCTGTCACCGAGGGCACGATACGCACGGGCTTTCCAGTAGAGGGAACGCGGCGCGATGGCAACTCCCAACTGATCCCACGCGGCGACGGCGGCCGCCGCGTCTCCGGCGCGGAAGAGCGTGTAACCGGCGCGGAAGGCTGCTTCGGACGCGAACTCGCTGCTGCCCAGGGCCGTGAGCGCGACATAACGTTTGGATGCTCCAGGGCCATCGCCGAGAGCCTCCGTGGTGCGGGCCGCCCAGTAGCGAGCGCGGTGGGCGTAGGCATTCGTGATGTCGAAGGTCGCGGCACGGTCGTAGGCCGCGACGGCATCTTCCATCATTGCGTCGTCCTCGAGGGCAGCGGCGTAGTAGAAGGCGCGGAAGGCCTGAGCACCGGGGCTGATGCCGGGCTCGTCGATGCCTGCGCCAAGGATCTCGCGGGCCGTCTCGTATTTGCGGTGGCGGTAGTAGGCGAGGCCAACTTCGCCTGCGTTGTAGGCGAAGCCTCCTCCACGGAGCGCGTCCGCTGCCTG
This sequence comes from Tepidiformaceae bacterium, assembly GCA_046713815.1. GTDB lineage: Bacteria > Chloroflexota > Dehalococcoidia > Tepidiformales > Tepidiformaceae > JBBDMZ01. Next base: position 5,812 of record JBKKBS010000514.1, on the reverse strand, counting down.
GAGCGCAAATGCCGACGAGGGCGCCCCCGCGACCACGGCCCGCAGTTCGGTAGCGTAGGCCGCCAGGTCTCCGCGAACGCGAGCGGACCCGGCGAGTTCCATACGGGCGGCGGTGTCGCCATCGTCTGCGACATAACGTAACCATCTCTCCCGTTCGACCTGGCCACCGGCGCGCTTCGCTGCTTCCGCCCGTTCGCGATAGATATCAAGGACGAGGCTGGAGGGGGTCGTTGCATCCGCCAGGAGCGCGTCCCAGACGGCGGCGGCGTCCGGGGGATTGTGGTGAGCGGTTGCGCGCGCAGCTTCGAACCTGAGATACGGCGCCAGGGGCCCCGGGGCGGCAATGCTCGTGTTGAGCACGTCGAGCGCGCGCTTGTATTCACCGGCCTCGTTCAGCCGTACGCCGAGGAGGTAGACGGCGCGCGCCTGCTCTTCGGAGCCTCTTGGGGCGCGTGCGAAAGCCTGTTGCAGCAGATCAAGCGCCCGCGTGCGGTCGCCCTCTTCGAAGTGAGCGATACCCCCGCCGCGGAGCGCCGCCGATCGAGTGGCGTCGTCATTGGCGCCGCGGAGGATCGCATCGAAGAGGTCCGCGGCCTCCGCGTAACTGCCTTCGCGCAGCAGCTCCTGGGCGGGCGCGAGGCTGGCGGCATCGGCGACGAGCGGGGTGGGGGTCGCTGAGGGGGTGGAGGTCGCGGCAGGCGTCTCGGTTTCTTCCACGCGCGGTCCCGCCGTGGCCGCGCGCTCCGGCGAGCCATTGCTGGAGCAGGAAACCAGCGCCAATGAGACAAGCGTTAGTGGAGTCAGTACCGGCAGGAGGCGAAAGGGCCGTCGCGCCTTTCCGGTTTGATTGCAAAACCGGGTCACGCTCTCGATGCTAGGTGGCCCGCCCCAACGGGCAATGCGGCGCGCCGGTATGCTGGAAAGGCATGGTGAAGCTCCCGCAGTCCACGCTCGGCGAACTTTCGGCGCTTTCATCCGTGACCGCGTCACTCAATGCCTGGATCGAAATCGACCTCGATGCTGTCGATAACAACGTTCGGGTGCTGCGGACGGCGATGGGGCCAGGAGTGGAGCTGATTGCGGTCGTGAAGGCGAACGCCTATGGGGCGGGCGCGGCCGGTCTCGCGCCGGCGCTGGAGGCGATGGGAGTCGATCGCTTGGCCGTGGTCTGGCCAGCTGAAGCGCTTGCCTTGCGCGCGTCTGGGGCGACGCGCCCCATCCTCGTGCTCGGCCACGCCTTCCCGGGAGACGCGGAGGCGGCCGTGGCACAGGACATAACGTTTACGTGCCACTCATTGGCGCTCGGGAAGGCGCTCTCCACGGCAGCCGTGGCGCACGGGACGACGGCGCGCGTGCATGTGAAGGTCGACACCGGGCTGCACCGCTCTGGCGTGGGCGTGGAGGAAGGTGTCGCGCTGGCGGAGGCGCTGCGCGCGCTCCCGGGGATCGAGGTCGAGGGTCTGACGACGCACATGGCCAACGCCGACGAAGCGGACGACTCGTTTGCGGACGAACAGCATGCACGCTTCGCGGAGGTGTCGGCGCGGCTGCCGTGGGTCCCGTATCGCCACACCGCGAACTCGGCTACCGCTCTGCGGCGCTCCGAACTGCGCTACCAGGGCGTGCGCGTGGGCCTCGCGCTGCATGGCGTCCTCCCCGCGAACAGTCCTGACCCCGGCCTGCGGCCGATCCTCGCGCTAAAAGCGCGACTGGCGCGCGTCTCGGACGTCGCACCGGGCGATGGTGTGAGCTACGGGCTGACGTGGCGGGCTGAGCGCCCGACGCGCGTGGGGCTGGTGCCCGTCGGGTACGCGGACGGCTGGCGGCGGTCGCTGGGCAACCGCGGACGCGTGCTTGTGGGCGGCCGTTCGTGCGCAATGGTGGGCCGGGTCTGCATGGACCAGTTCCTCGTCGATGTGACGGACGTGCCCGGTGCGGCCGAGGGCGACGAAGTCGTGCTCCTGGGCCAACAGGATGGCGAACGCATCACCGTCGACGAAGTCGCTCAACTCGAGGAGACGATCACCTGGGAAGTCCTCGCTTCGCTCCAGGCGCGCCTCCCGCGAGTGTTTCACCGCGGCGGGCTGGTCGAACGCGTGTCGTAAACGTCGCCATCCGTCCCGAAAGGCGCGATACTGCGGGCATGGCAATGGTTGTTCAGGCGGTGTTTCCCACCCGGTGGGTCCCTCATGTGCCATCTCACCAGAATGGCTACGAAGTGGCGGCTGAACTGGTTCGCCGCCGAGCCCTGACGGATGTCGAAAGGCTGGATGAGGGACTTCAAGTGATGGCGGCCCGTCATCGAATGGTCTATGACGCCCTCGCTCGGGAGCACCCGGATGCTCCCCACTACGAACTCATCGCCCTCTGGAACGAGCGTATGTACCGCGGCAAGGTGCCGGACGCGCTGCTCGACGCTGCCATGGCCGAGACCCGCCGGTGCGGCGCGCTCGGGCTGCCGCCGTTCGACAAATAGCCATTACGGCGCGCTCACGCACCCGGTGGTACCGTACGTGACAAACGTCACGAACGACTCAGCGCTATGCCGGAAGAGCCCAAAACCATCCTTCCCGCCACCGACCCCCTTCCCGACGACCGCCCTCAGCGGCGGCGGGAATATTCGGGTGCGAGTTCCACGCTCGGTGTGGCGGCTGTCCTGATCCTTGCCGTCGGTGTGGCGATCTGGTGGTTCGAGTTGCGCGGAGGCGATGGGGGCGGCGCGGGAGCCGGCGACGGCTTCGGCATCGCCGCGCTCGATGACACGATCAACCCGACTAGCGAGCCCCCAGCGGCGGAGACGGGCCGGGCGGCGCCCAACTTCCGGCTCGCGGACCTCGCATCGAGCAGCTCGGCGCTCACCGACTACCGCGGCAAATTCGTGCTCGTGAATTTCTGGGCGAGCTGGTGTGGCCCCTGCCGGGGCGAGGTGCCGGACCTTGAAGCGCTCTCGCAGCGCCAGGCGGACCGGCTGGTCGTGCTCGGCGTGAACCAGCAGGAGTCGCGCGAGGCAGCGGCGAAGTTCGCGCAAGAGTTCGATGTGAGTTACGCCATCCTCCTCGACCGCTCGGGCGAGGTCTCCCAGGCGTACCGGCTCGGGGGCCTGCCGGTGACGTTCCTCGTGAACCCGGAGGGCGTCATCCTCCGCATCTACCGCGGCCGCATCACGGAGGAGCAGATCGACGAACTGGAACGGGAGTACCTCTCGCCATGAGCGCGCCCGCGCGCACCACCTCCGCCCCCGCGTTTCGTCCCGGCGGATTGGACCCGCTGCGCTGGGCGTGGAACCTGCTCACGAACGTCAAATTCGCCCTCCTGCTCGTCGGTCTCGCGGGCCTGGCGGCGCTGCTTGGCGTGGTGATCCCGCAGATGCCCGGTCCGATGCGAAATAACGCCGCCGCTCGCTCCGCCTGGCTGGAACTGCAACGGCAGGACTTCGGACCGTTCACCGGGCTCATGGAGGATGCTGGTGTCTTCGAGATCTTCTACACGCCCTGGTTTAACGGCCTCTGGGTGGTGATCATCGTTTCGGTCACGGTCTGCAGTGTGAGCCGCTTCCGGCCGACGTGGCGCGCCGTCCAGCGTCCTCAGCGGCAGGTACCGGACGCCTACTTCGAATCGGCCCACCACCGTGCGAGCTTCACTCACGCAGGTGGAACCGCAGCCATCACCCGGGCGCTCCAGAAGCGCCGCTATAGAGTCGAGCACGTGGCCGAGCGCGACGGCGCCGTCCATCTTTTCGCCGAGCGTTTCGGTTGGAGCCAGTACGGGACCTTTCTCAGTCACCTGGCGCTCCTCATGTTGCTCATCGGCGGGCTCCTCACACGATTCGTTGGGTTCGGCAACACACTTGCTCTCGCCGAGTCGATGCCCGGAGCGCGCCTCTTCGACGACCCCGGCCCGGGACAGATCTTCGTCACCATGCTCGACTCCGTGCGCCGCCTCGACGGCGAGGGCAACGTCGTCGACTACCGCAGCCACCTGGAGATCCGCCGCGGCGACGAAACGATGCGATGCACCTCGACCGTAAACGACCCCTGCCACGCGTTCGGCTACCGCTTCCACCAGGCTGCTTTCTTCGACGACATCGGGCGGTTGCGGATCGAGTCTAAAGCCGATGGCCGCGTGCTCTACGACAATGTCGTCGACTTCGCGAACGAGCAGACGTTCGTCCCGCATTTGCGGGTGACAAGCGCCGCGGGGCGTGTGCTGTACGACGCGCCCGTGCCGCAGACCGGCACGTTCCCGGGCGCTAGTGGCGGCCGCGAGGATGACGCCGCCATCGGCGCGCTCCTCTTCCGCGACCTCAACGACGCGGACGCGCGAACGCTGGCGGCGTATTTCCTCGCATGGCAGATCGTGGATGGCGAAATGCGCGTGGGCATGGGATCGAACGTTGACGCGCCGGCCGAGCTGCCGGAGGGCGAGGCGGCGATCGTCGGGGGCTACCGCGTCGAGTTCGTGCGCCCTGCGGCGGTGCCTGCGCTACGCATCGACGACATGCCCGGCGCTATCAGCGAGGACGGCTCCGTGACCGTGCAGATGCCAGTCGATAGCAGGGGCGAGGCGTACCTTTACGTCGCGGGCATCGACGTGGATGGCCAGGTGCTGCGGCCGGGGGAACCCGTAGAGACCGAGGGCTTCGTCTACACCTTTGCCGGGCGGCGCGAGGGCGCGGGCATCGACGTGCGCCGCGACCCGGGAGACACGTTCATCTGGATCGCCGTGGCGATGGCGATCGTGGGGCTCGCGATCACGTTTTACGTGCCGCGGCGGCGGTTGTGGGTGAAGGTGACGACCGCGCGCACGCAGATTGCGGGTATCGCCGAGAAGACGACGCGCCTCGATCGTGAGCTGCGGATCATGGGCGCCGAACTTGGCTCCACCGATGCCCTCCGCCCGGGCGACCTCGACCGCGACTGGTAGACCGGGTCCCTCCGCCGTTCGGCAGTATCACAAAGTTCGCGGCTGGCTATACTGCGCACCAGTGGCCGCACTTACCAATAGCTCCGGGTTCGCCGTCGAGTTCCGCAACGTGCGGAAGTCGTTTGGGCGCAACGAAGTGCTCAAGGACATCAGCGACAAGATCGCCCAGCGCGAGACGGTCGTCATCATCGGTCCCTCCGGTTCGGGCAAGAGCACGCTCCTGCGCACCGTCAATCGCCTGGAGACGATTAACAGCGGCGACGTACTTGTGAACGGCGTTTCCGTGCACGCCCGCGAGACGGATGTGAACGAGCTGCGCACGCATGTGGGCATGGTCCAGCAACAGTTCAACCTCTTCCCTCAGATGAGCGTGCTCGACAACATCACGCTCGGCCCGCGCAAGGTGCGCAACGAGAGCCGGAAAATGGCGGACGCGCGCGCTCATCAACTGTTGGAGCGCGTCGGCATCCCGGAGAAGGCAAGCAGCTACCCGTCGCAACTCTCGGGCGGGCAGCAGCAACGCGTCGCCATCGCCCGCGCCCTGGCGATGGAGCCGGATGTCATGCTCTTCGACGAGCCGACATCGGCCCTGGACCCGGAGATGATCCGGGAAGTGCTCGACGTCATGCGAGACCTCGCGACCAGCGGCATGACGATGCTCGTCGTCAGCCACGAAATGGGTTTTGCCCGCGAAGTGGCGGATCGCGTCCTTTTCATGGACGACGGCGTAATAGAGGAAGAAGGGAAGCCAGCAGAGCTCTTCGAGCGGCCGAAGAGCGAGCGCACACAGCGGTTCCTGAGCCGCATCATCACGCACTAGGGGGCCGCGTCAGCGGTCGCCACCAGAGGAGGACATTCGTGAAACCAGCCAAGTACTTCGTATTCCTGC
>JBKKBS010000513.1:0-4017 GCA_046713815.1 Tepidiformaceae bacterium | reverse complement strand
TGCACGTGCACCGGATGCGCCACTCCCTGCTCCCACTTGAATCGCCAGCGCTCCGTCTGGCCGAATGGCACTTCGAAGTCGATCCGGTCCATGTCGTATTCCCGACCGTTGATCGTGTGCGGAGGCCACCCGCCAAAGGAGAATTCACGCGTTCGCACCGGATTCGACAGTCGTGTGATGGTGGAGAGCGCTGACGGAATCGCGGCTGGCACGCTCACCTGCCGTGTCACGCGGAATTCGAGGACACTGAATAGATCGTTACCACCCCAGTTGTCCCAGCCCGCGGACGTCGATTTCAGCATCACGCGTGTGCCGATAGCGAGGCCGCGGAAGTCGATCAGCAGGTCAAGACGTTCGCCAGGCCCAAAGTCGATCAGAGGAGCATTGACCGGGGCCTCGAGCAAGCCGCCATCATTACCGATCACAATGAGCGGCGCGCCGGTGCTCAGCGACAAGTGCCAGATGCGCGACTGCGATCCGTTCACGATGCGGATACGGTAGAGCGCGGTGTCCACGTCGACGTAGGGATCACGCGTACCGTTCACGACAGGGATACCGCCAAGGAAGCCAACATGGTCCGCGGTGTACGCGAGATTGCCCGCGGAGTCGACCCGCACATCCTTCAGCACCATGGGAATCTCATACGCCCCGGATGGCAACCCAAGCGATCGCTCCTCGTTGTCCTCGATGATGAACATTCCCGCAAGTCCATGATAGACCTGCGTCGCGGTCAGCATGTGCGGATGCGGATGGTACCAGTTGGTGCAGGCGCGCTGGTTGATCCTGAAGTTGTAGTCGTAGCTGGTGCCGGCAGCGAACGCATCCTGTGGCCCTCCGTCGGCCACGGCGGGCACCATCATGCCGTGCCAGTGCACCGTCGTGATCTGCGAGAGATTGTTCGCGACGGTGATGTTCGCGGCATCGCCGTTCCTTGCGCGAATCACTGGCCCGGGAACGAGCCCGTTGTAACCCAGTCCCTTCGACATCCGCCCGCCGCCGAGGTCGAATGCAAGTGGAGCGGCGGCGAGCAGCAGTGCCGTCGGCGACACGGTCCCGGGGATGCGGAGCGGATAGCGTGTGACCGGAGCGGGAGGGGCGGTGCCGCCCCACGGTCGTGCGTCCGGATCGAGCGACGTGGTAGGGAGCGCGGCCTGTCGCTCACAGGCGGCCAGCAGGGCGGCCGCACCGCCAATCACGGCGGCGGCGGACCCCGCCGCGGTGCGCACGAAGCGCCGGCGGGTGATTTCGTCTCCGGGTGCAGTCATGGGCGTTCGATCCTCGTCGTGGGTGGGCACGGAGGGAACGGGAAGCGCGCACCGCTGCCCGGCAGGTTGAGGCGGCAGTGCGGCTGCTGACCATACGGCGCCCGTGGCGTTCGCGCAATACGGCGGTGCCGCCCGCGGTCGCATCGTGCGTGATTGCTGCGCCCGCGGGCCGCGATGGCTCATGCCGACGGCCTGACCCACTGCTCTGCCTGGCCGGACTCGCGAGCCTCGCTCCCGTGCGGTATCGTGAGCATGGAGCGGGCGAAATCGTATCAGCTCGTTGTTGTAATTCCTCGAGACAGGAGACGACGATGGCCCGATACGTGGATGGTTTTGTCATCCCTGTTCCACGGAAGAACATTGCAGCATATCGCCGCATGGCCCGGAAGGCTGGGCGCATCTGGCGCGAGCACGGTGCGCTCTCGTTCACGGAGACGGTCGCCGAGGATCTCGAGCCCGATGGTGTGGTACCGTTCGCACGTGCGGTGAAGACGAAGACCGGAGAGGTGGTCGTATTTTCGTTCACGGTGTTCAAGTCACGCGCGCACCGTGACCGAGTCAATGCGAAGGTGATGGTGGACCCGAGAATTGGCCCGATGATGGATCCAAAGGCCATCCCGTTCGACGCCAAGCGCATGTTGTATGGAGGCTTCTCGGTCCTTGTGGATCTGTAGGCAGGCTTTCGATGCCCCGGCGGGTCGGCACGCGCTCACGGCGACGCACGAAGCTCATACACTGAGGAGGATCATGGCGACGATGCAACGAATCAGTCCCTGCCTCTGGTTCGAGGACAATACCGAGGACGCAGCAAGATTCTACACCGGGATCTTCAAGAACTCACGGATCACGGCGATCACCCGGTACAGCGAGACGGGTTCGACGTGCATCACCGGCCCGCCGGATCGGTGATGGCCGTCGCGTCTGAACTCGACGGGCACTCGTTCACCGCGCTCAACGAAGGGCCACGGTTCAAGTTCAACGAAGCCATCTGCCTGCAAATCAACTGCGCAACGCAGGCCGAGATTGATCACTACCGGGAGAAACTCTCTGCGGGCGGCGATCCGAAAGCGCAGCAATGCGGCTGGCTGATGGATCGCTACAGCCTGTCGTGGCAAGTCGTTCGCGACTTCATGGACGAGCAGTTCAACACGGCAACGAGCCATGCTCACCTGAAAGGAGAAAGAAGATGCGCCCTCCAGCAATCCTGCGGACGGTCACCCCGCTCATCCCTGCCGGAGCGGCGCTTGATGACGCGCTCCAGTTCTATACCGAGCAGCTCGGATTCAGCATCACTTGGCAGGGCGGCGACATGGCCGGCGTACGTCGAGGCAACGTCGAATTCAACCTGGTGAGGAACAGCGACCTTGCCTGGGCAGAGAACTCGAGCGCAAGCATCGGCGTGGACGATCTCGATGCGCTCTACAGCGAGTACCGGACGGTCCAGGCTCGGGTTGGTCCGCTCGAACGCAAGAGTTGGGGCCGCCGGGAGTTTCACATGGTTGTGCCGTCGGGTGTCTGCCTGCAGTTCTATCAGGTGGACGTGTAGGTAGCTCGCGTTGAGGGGCCCTGCCGCCGAGATTTGCGCCCTGGTTGACCCACCGATGCTGGAGGCAGGCATGAGCGACGATCCGATGCAGTGCCCGCGGTGCAGCACCACGCTTCAGTACATGGGCACGAAGCGTTTTCACGAGGGCACCCAGTGGGGCATGCTGGGCGACATTGCCGAGCTATTCGAGAACCGTGAGCACTTCGATGTCTACATGTGCCCGCGCTGCGGGCGCGTGGAGTTCTTCGTGGATGGTGTGGGAGAGGATTTCCGGTCTCGGTAGGCGGTCCGTCTGCTGACGGCTTTCCCAGCTGCCCTCGTCGTGTGTCGCTCGCGGACGTGGCTCGAGACATCGCGATCCGGATCTTGCCCCCCGCCAACGTTTCGGTAGAATGAACGAGGAGCGCGAGTATGGTCGCGCGACCGACTCCGGCGTCGAACGATGCCGCCAGAGTGCGAGCCGTGGCAGCCTACGGTTCCATGGCGACTTCTTCTTTCCAGGAGGCTTTCATGCCGCAGTATCTGATCGAACGAAACATTCCCGGTGCAGGGAAGCTGGCGCCCGCTGAACTGAAGGCCATCTCCCAGAAGTCGTGCAGCGTCCTGAATGAAATGGGTCCACAGATTCAGTGGGTGCACAGTCACGTCACCGGCGACCAGATCTACTGCATCTACCGCGCGCCGAACGAAGCGATGGTACGGGAGCACGCTCGCCTGGGCGGGTTCCCCGCGAACCGGGTGTCGGAGATCACGAGCACCATCGATCCGTCGACGGCGGAGTAGCGCCCGACCCTGGCGCTGATCTGGAAGGTCGGCGGAGATCCCGCGGGCGGCCTATCTCCCTTCGGCCGCTACATCGCGGCCTTGTCGCTGTTGGAGATGTCCTTCACGATCTTCCAGCTCCCGTCCGACTGCTTCTGCCAGATGGAGACGAACTTTCCGACGTCGGCTATGGGTGCTCCCGTTTTCGGTCGCATGGTCATCTCGTACGTCCCGGTTTCGATCGCGTAATCGCCCGTCACGATCAGGTCGGTGGTCTTGAACTCGGCGGCGGTGACGGTGAAGGCCGCGAGCATTCCTGCATTCAGTTGATTGATGCCGGAGTGTCCCCGAGCCAGTGGAGCGTTCGGCATGAGCACCACCGCGTCGGCGGTGTAGATGCTGCTCATCTTCGTGGTATCACCACTCAGCATTCCATCCTTGTAA
>JBKKBS010000512.1:0-3920 GCA_046713815.1 Tepidiformaceae bacterium | reverse complement strand
GAGGTCGTGTTCGGCGCCGCGTGCACGATCTTGCCACCGGCGTCCTGGTGCTGGCCCTCGCCCGCGAACGCCAGCGAGAGGATCTCGCCGTGTGCGCCCGGCTCCATCAGGTAGACGCTCGGGTACTTCATCGTCAGCTTCGAGCCGAGGTTGCCGTCCACCCACTCCATGACGGAGTCCTGGTAGGCCATCGCGCGCTTGGTGACGAGGTTATAGACGTTGTTCGACCAGTTCTGGATGGTCGTGTATCGGACGCGCGCGCCCTTCTTGACGATGATCTCGACGACGGCGCTGTGCAGCGAGTCCGAGCTGTAGGTCGGGGCCGTGCAGCCCTCGACGTAATGTACCTGGCTGCCTTCGTCGGCGATGATCAGGGTGCGTTCGAATTGGCCCATGTTCTGCGTGTTGATGCGGAAGTACGCCTGTAGCGGCACATCCACCTTCACGCCCTTGGGCACATAGATAAACGAGCCTCCGCTCCAGACGGCGCTGTTTAGCGCCGCGAAGCGATTGTCGGCGGGCGGGACCACCGTGGCGAAGTACTCCTTGAAGAGCTCCGGGTACTCTTTCAGCGCCTGGTCCGTGCCGACGAAGATGACTCCCAGCTTCTCAAGGTCCTCGCGGATGTTGTGGTAGACGACCTCGGAGTCGTACTGCGCGCCCACGCCCGCCAGGTACTTCTTCTCCGCCTCGGGGATGCCGAGCTTGTCGAAGGTGTTGCGGATGTAGTCGGGCACGTCGTCCCACGAGCGCTCGTCGCGGTCCGTGGCGCGGACGAAGTAGTGGATGTTGTCGAAGTCGATGCTATCCAACTGGTTCCCCGCCCAGGGTGGGTTCTCCTTCGAGCGAAAGATCTTGAGGGCGCGCAGGCGGAAGTCCAGCATCCACTGCGGCTCGTCCTTCATGCTCGAGATCATTTCCACGATCTCGGGCGTCAGGCCCTTGTTCGACTTGAAGAGCGCTTCGTCCTTGTCGTGGAAACCGAACTTGGTCTCGTAGCTGTCGGTGTTAATTTCCGCGGGAGCGGTGGGTGCTGTCGGTGTCGCCATGGTGTCTCCTTATGCGATGGCCGGGGCCAGCGCGGCCTCCATCTCGTCGTATCCGGTCTGCTCGAGCTCTTCCGCCAGCTCGGGCCCGCCACTCCGTGCGATGCGCCCATCTATGAGCACATGCACGAATTGCGGCTTGATGTAATTCAGGAGTCGTTGGTAGTGCGTGATTAAGAGCAGGCCCATCTCCGGGTTCATGAGCGCGTTCACGCCCTCGGCCACCGTCCGCAGCGCGTCGATGTCGAGGCCGGAGTCTGTCTCGTCGAGCACGGCCATGGAGGGTTCGAGCATCGCCATCTGGAGCATCTCGGCGCGTTTCTTCTCGCCGCCGCTGAAGCCGTCGTTGACGTAGCGGCGGGCGAAGTCCTGGTCCATCTTGAGCACGTCCATCTTCGCGAAGAGCAGCTCCCGGAACTCGCGGATGGGTACGTCCGAGCCGCGCTTCGCGTTCAGCGCCTGGCGCAGGAAGTTGACCATCGTCACGCCGGGAATCGCCACCGGGTACTGGAACGCCAGGAAGAGGCCCGCCTGCGCCCGCAGGTCTGGCGTCATCCCGAGCAGCGACTGCCCCTTGAAGAGCACATCCCCCTTCGTGATGCTGTAGCGCGGGCTACCCATGAGCGCGTTCGCGAGCGTGCTCTTGCCGGAACCGTTGGGCCCCATAATGGCATGTACCTCGCCCGCGTTGATGGAAAGCGACAGGCCCTTGAGGATCTCCTTGCCGTCGATGCTCGCGTGGAGATTTTGGATCTCCAGCAGTGGTGTCTTAGTCATGAAACTCCTTGCGCCTCAACGAGGCTGTTGTTGGCGCCCGTGTGGCGCACCAAGTACTCACACATCGGCGATCCATCGACGATGCGGTTGAGTTGTTCAACGTCCAGCCCGAGCAACAGCTCGATGGCCTTGCGGTCTGATTCGCAGGGCAGGGTGGATATCTCCGCCGCCCTGATATATGGGCACGCATCATTAGTGAGATGCAGTCCGTCTGCCTCAGCATGCCATGCGCGCAGAATGCCTTCGCCCTTAAGGCTCACGGTCACCTGCTGAACGCGCTCCTCCGGACCGACGCCCGCTTCCATGTGCACTTCGTCACGGTGGCGGTCCACCAGCGCTTCGGCCACGCTCATCACCACGCTCTCCTGGGCGCTCACGCTTCGCAGCATGCGCGCCATCAGGTCCGCGTACGGCGCGGGCATGGTGCCGGCGGCCGATTCGGTGGGGTAATAGGCGTAGTACGGGCGCCCTGTGGCCTGCTTTACGGGCCGCGACTCGACCATCCCGTCCGCGCGGAGGTTGTCGAGATGGCGTCGCACCGCCGCAGGCGTGATGTCGAGCGCCTCCGCCAGGTCCTCGACCCTCGCACCGCGCTGGGCTAGAACAAACTCGAGAACTCGGTCGCGTGTCCCATGCATGTGCTCATTCTACGACGAGCAGCATACTTTTACGACTTTTTCGTGATAAAAGCTGTCTATCGCAGCTACCGGCGTGGGATCCGGGCTTCGCCGGGCTCTATTTCGTGCTGGGTCGGTGGCGCGCGCGGCAACAGCAGTTGGTTCTCAACATGCCATCGCCCGGGTCAGACACGCTGTCCGGCGAGTTTCCATGCGGCGGCGCCCAGCAGCAGAACGGTGAAGAACCCGAACACGTAAGGGTCGCTGTCCATGCCGCCGAGATCGTGGTCGGTAACGTGGGCGACGGTGTGGAAGGCGGAACCTATGCCGGCGCCGCCGAGCGCAACGAAGATGGCGTCGCTCTGCTTCCAGAGCGCAAGCGCGAGGGCCGCGCCGATCCCGATTTGGAAGGCGCCGATGTCGTGGATGAAGTGTTCGTTGTACGGCTCGAACTCCGCCACTCCGTCGAAGAACGCCTGCGCATCGAAGAATGCCCACAGGCCGAAGGCGACGAACACGCCTGCCCCCAGTGCGGTCACAATCGTAATGACGCGGTCGCGCTGCATTCTCCCGTCCTTCCTGTCTCGGTGGACTATAAGAACCGTTCGGCACGACTACAATCGATCCGCTCGTCGGACAGGAGCGTTCCGCCGGGGGAGGGTGATAGCGGCAGAGGGAAAGAAACGGGAAGCGCCTTCGACCGGGCGGCGGTCAGGGGCCTGATGAACGATGGAATTAGGGATGAATGCGCAACCGTTGAGGTAGGGCGACGACTGACGTTCAGGGCGATGGCTGCCGACGATAGAGGCATATGGCTCCCTTCTTTCGCAGTATCGACCGTTACTGGGACTGGCAACTGTCGGCCCGCTTCCGCATAGGCTCGCTCGCCAGCGCCTGGGCGCTCATCCTGCTCATGCCCGTGCTGGGCTGGATCGTGCTTCCGTTGAGCGTCATCAGGAGTGCGGCCTCGTTCCTGCAGGCGGGGCTGAACATTCGGCTGGGGCGGCATGTGCCGGTCAGCAAGCAGGACCGCTGGGACTGGGCGCTGATCGCATCAATCTTCGCGCTGGCCTACCTCGGTGCGGGCGTGTCCTATGCCACCGGGATGTCGAACTACTCCTGGCAATTCGTACTGCCGCTGCTGCTGCCGTTCACGGCGCTACAGTGGCGGATGGTGGGCCGCTCGCAGGTTGCCCATCGGAGCATGGAAGCGCGTCCGGCGGCCATCCTCCGGGTGGAGGACTACCGCCGGGCGGAGCCGGCCGGAACGGAAGCCGAACGAGCGGCATAGCTCGTTGGCGGTTGCGTCTGGGTGTGGTGTGGTTGGTGGTTGTCGATGGAACGAATCTGCCGTGGGACTCGGAATGTGACATAACGACAGACACGAATGCACGAGGTGGGGATGGTGAGGGGTGCGCGGTGGCCGCCGTCTCCCGACGGCGATGCGGAGGCGGTGCGGTGCGACGGCGGTGCGGTGTGG
>JBKKBS010000511.1:0-12272 GCA_046713815.1 Tepidiformaceae bacterium | reverse complement strand
CCACTGGCGTTGAGCAGATGCGGGCGGCGGACGGCGCCGTCGACGGACGGCCGGTAGCGGATGTTCGCACGCCGCGCCTGGAAGTCGAGGCAGTTGGACGCGCTGCTCACCTCCAGGTACTCTCCCTGGCCGGGCGCCCACATCTCGATGTCGTAGGTCTTCGTCGCGTTAAATCCGGTGTCGCCGCTGCAGAGCGCCAGCACCTGGTAGGGGATGCCAAGGATCTCCGGGATGGCGCGCGCACGGCTGACGAGGAATTGGAACTCCTTCTCGCTCTCTTCTGGCTCGCAGTAGATGAACATCTCCACCTTTTCGAACTGGTGGACGCGTTTGATGCCGCGCACATCGCGGCCCGCGCTCATCTTTTCGCGCCGGAAGCAGGGCGTGTGCGCGACCAGGCGCTTCGGCAACGATCCCATGGGCAGGATCTCATCACGGTAGAGGTTCACGAACGCGACCTCGGCGGTGGGGATGATAAAGTAGTCCTCTTCGTGGTCGTGGTAGAGGTTCTCCCGGAACTTCGGGAGTTGGCCGGACGCGTAAAGCGACTCCTCCGTCAGCATGTAGGGCAGGTAGTGCTCCTCGAAGCCGGCGCGGATGTGCTCATTGAGCATGAACTGGATGAGTGCGCGATGGAGGCGGGCGATCTCGCCCTTGAGGACGAAGAAGCGGCTGCCCGCCATCTTCACTCCACGCTCGAAGTCGATCCCGTCCAGGATTTCGCCCAGTTCCCAGTGGGGGCGGGGCTGGAAGGGGAAGTCCGGTTTCTCTCCCACCTCCTCGATTTGCACGTTAGCCATCTCATCGAACCCTCTCGGGACACCGGGATCGAGGATGTTCGGCACTTCATAGAGCTTCGCGGTTAGCTCTTTCTCCACCGATTTCAGGCGCTCATCGAGGAGGTCGATGCGGTCTCCGACCTTGCGCATCTCCGCGATCTTCGCCTCCCGCTCGTCCTTCTCCTTCATCTGGCCGATCTGCTTGCTCACGATGTTCCGCTCGGCACGCAGCTTCTCCACTTCGGCGAGGATCGCCTTGCGCTGGTCATCGAGGTCGAGGATGCGGTCGATGGGCGCGGTGGTGTTGCGGAGGAGCACGTCCCGCTTCACGCGGTCGGTATTTTCACGGATGAACTGGGCGCTAAGCATGAGTTGGTCCCGGTGTTCCCTCGGAGGCGATGGCGCGGATCCCGAGGAGACGAACGTCCTCGGCGACGGGCACGAGCGTACCATCGGGCGCGGGCAGCGAAAACGCATTCGCCAGTTCCTCTGGCGTCGTCCAGTGCCAGGCTCGGTGCCCGGGAATGGGGGCCTCGAGGTCTACCGCATCGAGCGGGCGCGTGAAATACACATGATCGATGTGCTGATGAAACGGCTGGTCGTGGCGGACGATGTCCTCGACCAGGATGACGACCGGCGGCGGCAGTACGGCCGGGCCTTCACATGTGAGCAGGTCCGGCGGCGAGATCACTGACACGACGATGCCGGTCTCTTCAAGCGCCTCGCGTTCGGCCGCCTGCACGGGATCTTCGTTCAGCTCGCAGTGGCCCCCGGGTGGGAGCCACATGCGCAGCTTCTCGTGCCAGACGAGCAGCGTACGGCCCTGCGCGACTACGTATGCGGTGGCGGTGTGGTGCCGCTCGATCACTTCTCGCGGGACGGGGCTGTGAGCCACCTCAGTTGCCCTGCACGCTCTTCAGCTGCGGGAAGAGGATCACGTCGCGGATGTGGTCCTGGCCCGTGAGGATCATCACCAGGCGGTCGATGCCTACGCCGAACCCGCCCGTTGGGGGCATGCCGTGCTCGAGCGCGAAAAGGAAGTCTTCGTCCACAAGCTCCACCTCGTCGTCGCCGGCTTCGCGCAATTGCAATTGTTCTTCAAAACGCGCGCGCTGGTCGATCGGGTCGTTCAACTCCGTGTAAGCGTTGCCGGCCTCGAAGCCGCCGAAGAACACTTCGAACCGCTCCACGAGCCGCGGATTGCCGGGCTTGCGCTTGGCCAACGGCGACAGCTCCACCGGGTAGTCGAGCAGAAATGTCGGCTGGATCAGGTTCGGCTCCACGTAGTGGGACATCGCCTCATCGACGAGCGTCCCGTAGCCCGCATGTGGGGGCGGTTGTAATCCTCGGCGCAGTAGCTCCGCGCGCAGCGTCTCGCCTGTCAGGAACTCATCGAGGTCGAGGCTGCCGTACTCCCGCAAGGCATCGTGGAGCGTGACGCGGCGCCAGGGAGGTGTGAGGTCGATCTCGTGCCCACGGAACGAGAGCACCATCCCTCCCAGCACTTCCATCGCGGCGCCGCTGATCATCTCCTCCACCATGCGCGCGACATCGGTGTAGTCGGCATAGGCCTCGTAGGTCTCGAGCATGGTGAACTCGGGATTATGCTTCCAATCCATGCCCTCATTGCGGAAGTTCCGGCCGATCTCGTAGACCCGCTCGAAGCCGCCCACGACCAGGCGCTTGAGGTGCAGCTCGAGGCTGATGCGCATGGCGCGCTCTTCGTCCAGCGCGTTGTAGTGGGACATGAAGAGCCGCGCCGCGGCCCCGCCCATTGGCTCCTGGAGGATGGGCGTCTCCACTTCGAGAAAGCCTCGGCCATCGAGAAAGCGCCGGATGCTCGAAACGACCTTGCTGCGCACCGTGAACGTGCGCCGTGTCTCCTCGTTCGCCATCAGGTCGAGGTAGCGCCTGCGTTGCCGCAGCTCCGCATCCTGGAGGCCGTGGAACTTCTCCGGCGGGGCGTGGAGTGCCTTCGTCAGCATCGTCCAATGCGTCGCCGCGACCGTCGGTTGGCCGGTGCGCGTGCGCATGGGCTGCCCGTGCACACCGATAAAGTCGCCGAGGTCGATGAGCCTGAGCGAGTCGTAGTCTTCGAGGGCGTTCTGGCGGAGCAGCGCCTGCACGCGGCCGGTGCCGTCTTGCAGGTCGATGAACGTGGCCTTGCCCATGTCCCGTTTGGCGACAACCCGCCCCGCGACATCGGCTTCCACACCGACGAGTTCGCTCTCACCTTCTGGAAGCGCCTCGATGAGGGCCCGTATCTCAAGGGCCGTGTGCGAGCGCGTCGCGCGTGCGGGATAGGGGTCGATGCCGGCTTCGCGCAGCGCCTCGAGCTTCGCCACTCGCTGGGCCATCAGTTCGTCCAACTGTCCCTCCGGCTGATATGGCAAGAGCCGCCCACGGCGGCCCGGTCATGTGCGTCACGGGTCGCCGCGGCGACTCAGTCGATCTTCAGCACCTTTACCTTGAGAACGCCCTTGGGCACGCTCACATCGACGCTATCGCCGACGGCCTTGCCGAGCAGCGCCGAACCGACGGGTGATTCGTTGGAGATCTTGCCGTTTGCGGGGTCAGCCTCGGGCGCGCCGACGATCTGGTAGTGCACCTTCTTGCCACCCTGGTCGACTTGCACGCCACTGCCGACGATCACGCGGGCGGCCTTGTGGGCCGTCTTCTCATCGATCGGGATCGCGCGCCGAAGGATGTCTTCAGTTTCGAGAATACGCCCTTCGAGCATGCCTTGCTCGAGCTTGGCGTCGTCGTACTCGGCGTCATTCTGGCTGGTGCCAGCCTCCTGGGCGTTGTGGAGGCGGTCCGCCACGGAGTGGCGCTTTTCGCGTAAATCGGCGAGTTCTTCCTCGAGCTTTGCTTTTCCTTCACTGGTGAGCGGGACTGGCTTGTCTGGCATGTCGTACCCTGATAAGGCGTCGCGGCGTAACAAAAACGACCGAGGCATCGTCGCCTCAGTCGTGTCACAGTATAGGCCTCCGCCAGGGGCGCGGCAACGAACTCACCGGCCAATCGGGGGAGCATGACAAACCCAGGTGACCCAATGTGGCGAGAGCGCCGTTCGGCCAGCGACGGCGAGTGGCCCGCGCGCCGTCCGTCGGAGCCGCTTGAACCGACCCCGCGTGAAGAGATTCCCGGTCGTCCGACACTGCCCGCCGGGCCATCGCGCTGGGGCCCGCTCGCCTGGGCGGGAATAGGCGCCCTCGCCGGTGGACTCATCGCCGGGGTTGTCGTCGCCCTGGTCTTGCCCGCGGGCGACAATGACAACCCCGGCAGTGCCAGCGGAGGAGAGGGCAGTACGACATCGGTGACCGTGAAGCAGGATGACGCGATCATCCAGCTGGCCGCGAAAGCACGCCCCGCCATCGTCCGCATCGAGAGCAGCCGTCGCACGGCCGAGGGAATCGTCTCGGACGTAGGCAGTGGAGTCGTGCTCGACAACCAGGGTCATGTCCTCACCAACGCGCACGTCGTGCTGAACACGGAGACGCTGAAGGTCTTTCTCGCCGACGGCACGGAACGCCCGGCTATTATTGTCGGCCACGACGCGCCGTTTTCCGACATCGCCGTCGTGCAGATCGGTCCGACGGGCCTCACCCCGATCGAGGTGGGCGACTCCAACGCGCTCGTATTGGGCCAGGCCGTGGTCGCGATCGGTAATCCGCTGGCGGAGTTCGACGGTTCCGTGACGGCGGGCATCGTCAGCGGCGTGAACCGTGTACGCGTGCTGGACGGCGTGCGCCAGGATGACCTCATCCAGACCGATGCGGCCGTCAACAGCGGAAACAGCGGCGGGGCGTTGCTCAACCTCCGGGGCCAACTCGTGGGGATCCCAACGATCGTCATCCGCCAGACGCGCAACAGCCAGCCGGTGGAGGGCATCGCGTTTGCCATCCCCAGCAATCGCGCGATGGAGATCGCGCGTACCATTATCGCCGCGAACGCGAACTTCCCGCGGCCGGCGATGGGCGTCGAGCACCTCGACATCACCGACGGGATCGCTGGCCGCTTCTCTCGCCTGCCAGTCAGCGAGGGCGCGGTGGTGGCCACCGTCGCCGCCAACGGCCCGGCAGCCCAGGCCGGCATCGCCGTGGGCGACGTGATCACGCGCATTGGCGATTGGGACGTGGACCAGGAACATCCCTTTCTCAACGGGCTCATGGCCTACAAGCCCGGCGAGACCGTGAAGGTTGTCCTCAATCGCAACGGGCGGATAATCGAGGCGGACGTGCGTCTTGCAACGCGCAGTTGAGCCGCGCAGGGGGCCGGCCGTGGTGGAGCCCGCATGACCCTTCGGCGTAATAACGCAAAGCTGCCGTGGGGTGCGGGCGGCAGCGGCGTCTACAACGCACCGGGAGGCGGTGGCGGGCGGACGGTCGTGCTCGGGGGGATCGTCCTCGCCCTCGTCCTGCTCGCTGGCTACTTCGTGTTCTCCGTCTGCGGCGGCAACGACTGCGACGACCTCTACTGCGCAACCGCCCGGGACATCCCGGCGCCAGAAGGCTTCGAGCGCGTAAGCAGGGTGTTCGCCTACGACCCGGCGAAGGGCCAAATTAGTGGCGGCCAGACTGCGGATGTGTCCCTCGACCTATCGAAACAGGCGGACGAAGAAGGCAACCTCAGCTTCTATCGTTACGTTGAGGAGACGCAGGCATGGGAGCCGCTTGCCACGGCGGCGGTGCAGCCCGGAGGCAAGCAGGCGATAGCGCGCGTGACCGAGTACCCGGCCGAGATCGCCGTCCTGCGGCGCCTCTCCGCCACTGGCCAGGTGGTCGCCTATCTACCCAAGGGCCGATCGCTGCACAACGACGCCGTGGGTAAGGTCACGCTCCTGCATACGCTCGATTTCGCGCCTTCCGCGGACGGCACCATTGGCGGCGAGGCGACCGTTATCCAGGGAACGCAGAAGTTTGATCATTACCCCGTGTTCTCGGCCAACGCCGCCACCAAGTCCGACGCCATCGTCACGGGCATCCTCTCCAGCAGCGCGAGCCGCGCCAATCACGTCCAGCAAATCGTGACGAAGGCCCAGGAAGCGAACCTCAAGGGCGTCGACATCGCCTATCTCGACCTCAAGGCAGACCAGCGCAGCTCCTTCGCGCTCTTCATCGGCGAACTCGCGGGGGCGCTCCATCGTCAAAACAAGAGACTGACCGTGACGCTCCCCGCACCCGCGTGGACGAATGACCGCGTGGACGAGGGCGCCTACGACTGGGCAGCGATTGGGGCCGCCGCGGACCTGGTCAAGGTCACGCCCTTCCGCGACCAAAGCCGCTACCGCCTCGACATGCCGAAAATCCTGCAGCACCTGGCGTCCGCGGTCGATCGCGGCAAGCTCATCCTCACCGTCTCGCCGTACGCCACCGAAAGCTCCTCCGACGGCGGGATCAGCACCATGTCCCTGGCGCAGGCGATGGCCATCGCCACGCGGCTCGGCATCCAGGGCGACAAACTCTCGACGGAATCGAACGTGCAGGTCGTCGCCCTGAACGTCGACCGCACGGAGAACTTGACGGGGATGCAATGGGACGCCCAGACGGCGACAGTCGGTTTCACCTACAAATTCAACAGCCAGCGGGTGATCTGGATCGAGAACTTCTTCTCGATTGGGTTCAAGCTGGAGTACGTGAGCCAGTACGAACTCGGCGGCCTGGCCGTCGAAGACGGCAGTAACGACCCCTACCTGGGCAACATCTGGACCGCGCTGGGACCCTACATCGCGACGGGGCAGCCCACCCTCATGCGCCCCAACCCGGACGACTTGCTGCCCCGCTGGGAGGTCTCGGGCGGCGAGAAGCAGGGGGGCGAACGGGCGGGGCAGAACGGGGTATTGAGCTGGTTTACCCCGGCGCAAGCGGGAACACATACGGTGAAGCTCGTCCTCAGCGACGGCGTTTCCCAGTTCGAAAGCGCCGTATCCGTGAACATCCAGCCACGCGAGCGCACACCCGCCCCTGGGACGACACCCCAGGCGAGCCCCACGACGGTCCGCTGATGGCCACCTCGCGCATCAAGATCATGGGCGGTACGGCGCGGGGCACACCCCTCCAGGAGCCACGCGGCCTGCGCCTGCGGCCGACTTCCGGGCTCGTACGCGAAGCGCTCTTCAACGTCCTCGGCGACCTCGTCGTCGATGCCCGTGTGCTCGACCTGTATGCCGGGACGGGCGCCGTGGGGATCGAGGCGTTGAGCCGCGGCGCGGCGCATGTGACCCTGGTGGAGGGCGAACAGGCTGGATGCAACGCTATCCTCCAGAGCCTCTCGCGCATTGGCCTGGGCGCCAGCGCAAAAGTGCTCCGGGGGCGCCTGCCGGCCGCGCTCGCATCCCTCGAAGGCCCGTTCGACCTCGTCTTCATGGACCCTCCATATGGGTTGGAGAGCGCCGACGACACATTGCACGCGGTCGCCAGACTCCTCGGCGCGAGCGGTCTCCTCGTCTACGAACACGCGAGCCGGTACAATCCGCCGGAGCGCCCGGCAGGCCTAATCCTGCAGGAGCGTCGCGTTTATGGCGACAGCGCCCTGGCACTCTATGTCCGGCAGGAGAAGGAATGAGGATCGCAGTTTACCCGGGTGGTTTCGACCCGATCACCAATGGCCACCTGGACCTCATCAAGCGCACCACGCACCTGTTCGACCGCGTGATCGTCGCCGTTGTACGGGGCCGGGAAGATCGGCCCGGCATGTTCAGTTGGGATGAACGCATTGAACTGGCGCGCAAGGCCGTGGAGTACCTGCCGACCGTTGAAATCGAAGGGTTCGACGAGATGACCGTCGAGTTCGCCAAACGAAAGGGCGCCGTCGCCATCGTGCGGGGCATCCGCGCAGTCACCGATTTCGAAGTCGAATTCGACATGGCACTGATGAACAGAAAGATGGCGCCACACCTTGAATCAGTGTTTTTGATGGCGAGCCAGGATTATCTCTACGTCAGTGCCAGCCGGATACGGGAAGTCTCTCGACTCGGCTACGATGTCGCCGATCTCGTGCCCGCCCACGTGCGCACCGCCATACGCGAAAAACTCGGCTTCGAGCCAACGTCCGCATAGGAGGGGCTCGTTAGCGGGCATCCGTGGAGATTCTCGATTTCATTGATAGCCTGGAAGAGATCGTTATCCAGGCGCGGCGTCTGCCCGTCGGCGGCAACCTTGTTGTCGATCGAAAGCGGATGCTTGATGTCATCGACCAGATGCGCCTGGCGGTGCCCGCGGACCTCCGTGAAGCAGCGCAGGTGTTGGAAGCACGCGACCAGATCCTCGAGGACGCGCACCGCGGCGCGCGCACCGAACGGGAGAATGCCGCCGCCGAACGCGCGCGCCTGGTGGATGAGAGTGCGATCCTGCGCGAGGCACAGGAACGCAGCCACCAAATGCTGCGCGAAGCGGAGGCACGATCGCGCGAAACTATCGCCGATGCCGACGCCACCGCTGCCGCCCACCTGAGCGAAGCCGCCGAAGCGGCCACGCGTCAACTGGACGACGCCGATCAGTACGCACTTGAGGTGCTGCGCCGCCTCGAAAACCAGTTGCAGGCGTTCCTCGAGTCCGTCCGTATGAGTATTTCGAGCCTGCAGGAGAAGCGCTAAGGCCACACGGTGGCTTCGCTTCTTGGAGCGCGATTCAAGTATTTACGCGATGAGGCATGAACCCGCCAAACAGTCCGAGCGCGAACGTCAGTGAGCATGCAAACCTTCCCGTCCACGCAAGGTCCGAACTCGCGACGATGACGCGACCAAGATCGGTCAGGGCGTTTTGCTCCGGGAGTAAGCCAAGTAAATTGATTGCGCGGATATCTGACTCGCACCCCGCTTCTTGGCATTCCGCGCCTGATACGTGTATCCTACTGAACGTCGTAACGCCGCCCAATTCGCCAGTACTACCGCCCATAAAGCAAAAAGGAAAGAGGATCAAGAATGGCTGACTTCTCCGTCGTCAAGGAAGCAGACGCGCCACGACCCGCCCGCCAGACCGGGCGTCTCGCGATGCGCATGCGCGAGTACGAGAAGTACATCGATCAGGTGAAGTCCGGCCAGGTCGGGAAGCTCGCACCGTCGCGCGGCGAATCGCCTCGCGGCGTTGCCCTGCGCGTGAGCCGTGCCGGCAAGCGCATCGGCAAGTCCGTCAATACCTGGGTGGTCGACGGCACCGTCTACTTCGCCCTCATGTAGCCGCTCGTAGCGGGCAACACCAAACAACCGCCGAGGGCGCCCAATGGGCGCCCTCGAAGTGTTTCCCGCGATTTGCGGATCAGTTCCGGTCGAGTGCGCCCCGCTCTTCGCTCGAGACGAGCGCGAACGACGGCACCTCACGGCCGCGGATCCCGTTGCGCGGCAACCCTGCCGGCGCGGCCGCGCTGGCCGCCTCCCGTGTGACCGTCTCCGGCCTCGGAAGGTCTGCTGGAGGCACGGCCTCCGCTGCACGGTTCACACGGGTCGCGATCGGGACGGGCGTATCCTGCACTGTCTCCACCGTGCCCTTGAGCGTCGCCCCTTCTTCCACCACCAGCGTGGCGGCTTTGAGCGTCCCCGTTACGACGGCCGTCCCGGTGAGCAGTAGTCTCCCCGTGCAGACCACCTCTCCATCAACGCGGCCGCGGATGGTGGCGTCGCGTGTCTGGATCTTGGCGTTGGCGGTGGCGTCCGCCTCGATCGTGAGCAATCCGCGACAAACGACCTCGCCGCTGATCGTGCCTTCGACGCGGAGGTCCTGCTCGGTCTCGTATCGGCCATCGAAGGTCGAATGGGCATCGATGACGCTCTCCCCGCGGCCGGGGGCCGGGACGCGCGACTGGATATCCTCGGGGTTCACGGGCCGTGAGGGACGCGTGACCGGGGGCTGAAGGTCGGTGTAGTACTGGTCTTGTGGCGTGTCCATTTCGTCGTCCGCGGGCCGGACCGACTCCCCTGGATACGCACTCTCACGTGTGGCTTTCTTGAGCTGCATAGGCCCTCCTGAGATGAACGGCCGAACGGAGATTCCCCTCGGGAGGGAACCCATCCAGTTCCGCACCTTATGCCCGTAACTGGCGAGTGTCTACCCCGGAGGCGTTCGTACAGGGCCCGCGAAACGGCGACCAGGCCGGGACGGCGCGCATCTAGCACGCGTCAAACGACGATGTTCACGAGCTTTTCCGGGATGTAGATCACGCGACGCGGCTCCTTGCCGTCGACATACTCCAGGACGCGCGGAGAGGCGAAGGCGGCCGCCCGCGCGTCCTCCTCGCTGATCCCCGCCGGGAGCATCAGGCGATCGCGGACCTTGCCGTTCACCTGCACCACGACCTCCATTTCGTCGTCCGCGGCGAGTTCGGCGTCGAAGCGGGGCCACGGTTGCAGATGCACGCTGTAGGGCTTGCCGAGCCGCTCCCACAGCTCTTCCACCATGTGCGGGGCGAGCGGGGCGGTCATGAGCAGCAGCGACTCCAGGGCTTCGTTCCAGGCTTGCCGGTCGGCGTGGCCGGCCTCGCGCGTCTTCTGCATCGCGCTGCTCAACTCCATTAGGCGCGCGATCATCGTGTTGAAACTGAATTGCTCGATGTCGGCCGTTACGGCGCGGATCGTCTTGTGCGTGAAGCGCCGGAACTCACGCGTCGCCGCGGCCGGGACATCGTCAGACAGCCTCACCGGTTCAGCGCCCAACGACCAGACGCGGCGAAGCCAGCGCTCGATGCCCGCCATGCCCGTGGGGTTGTACGGCCCCCCCTGGTCCCATGGGCCGACGAACATGAGCTGGCAGCGGAAGGCGTCGGCGCCGTGCTTCTCCACCTGCTCGTCCGGCGCGACGACGTTGCCGCGGCTCTTCGACATTTTTTGGCCATCGGGCCCCAAGAGCGTCCCCTGGTTGAACAACCGCAGCATCGGCTCGTCGCCCTCAACGATGTTCATGTCGCGCGCCGCCTTCCAGAAGAAGCGCGTGTAGAGCAAATGCATGACGGCGTGGTCGGCGCCGCCGGTGTACTGGTCGACCGGCAGCCACTTTTGCGCGAGTTCGCGGGAAAACGGGCGTTCCGGGTTGTGCGGGTCCGCGTGCCGCATCTGGTACCAGCTCGAACACATGAACGTGTCCATGGTGTCGGTCTCGCGGCGGGCCGGGCCGCCATCGACGGGGCACGGGACGTTCACCCACGCATCGATCAGCGTGAGCGGAGACTGCCCGCTGGGCTCGAAGTGCGGGTTTGCCGGCAAGAGAACCGGCAAGCTGTCTTCGGGCACGGGCACTATCCCGTGCGTCTCGCAGTGCACGATTGGGATGGGCGCGCCCCAGTAACGCTGACGAGAGATCAGCCAGTCCCGCAGGCGGTAGTTCACGGTCCCCTTGCCGAGACCGTGTTCCTCCGCGTGGGCGACGATCTTCGGGATTGCGTCGAACGCGGCAGTGCCATCGAACGCGCCCGAGTTGACCATCTTTCCGCCGTGCACGAAGGCGCGATCGAGCGGCTGCGTAACATCGACTTCGTCCGACGAGAAGACCGGGACGATGGGCAGGCCGTACTTCCGCGCGAACTCGAAGTCGCGCTGGTCGTGAGCGGGCACGGCCATGATCGCGCCGGTGCCGTAGGTGACCAGCACGTAATCCGCTATCCAGATGGGCACGCGTTCGCCGTTGAACGGGTTAATCGCCAGGGCGCCGGTGAAGACGCCGGTCTTCTCCTTCTCCGTGGAGAGGCGCTCTATCTCGGTCTCGCGGCTGGTGGCCTTGATGTACTCGTCCACGGACGCGCGTTGTTCGGCGGTGGTGATCCGAGCGACGAGCGGGTGCTCAGGGGCGACCACCATGAAGGTTGCGCCGTACACGGTGTCGGGGCGCGTCGTGAACACGCTCAGGCGATCCTCGACACCCGGGACATCCACATCGAAGTGGAGAATTGCCCCTTCGGAACGTCCGATCCAGTTCCGCTGCATGGTCTGGATGCGCTCCGGCCACTCGATCCCTTCGAACTTGAGCAGCTCCTCGGCGTAATCGGTGATTTTGAAGAACCACTGCGTCAGGAATCGACGCTCAACGATGTCGTCCGAACGTTCACAGCGGCCGTTGACCACCTGTTCGTTGGCGAGCACGGTGTGGCAGCCGGGACACCAGTTCGCCGCCGCCGCCGCGCGGTAGGCGAGGCCGCGGTGGTAGAGCTGCAGGAACCACCACTGCGTCCAGCGGTAGTAGTCCGGATCCGAGGTGACCACCTCGCGGCTCCAATCGAAGCTCGATCCCATCATCTTGAACTGGCGGCGGAAGTTGATGATGTTCGTGGCAGTCCACTCCGCCGGGTCGGCGCCGCGCTTAATCGCGGCATTTTCCGCCGGCAGCCCGAAGGCATCGAAGCCCATCGGGAACATGACGTTGTAGCCCTTCATGCGCATGTAGCGGGCGTGCGTATCGGCCCCGGAGTAGTGGTACCAGTGCCCTGTATGCAGATCGCCCGAAGGGTAGGGGAACATGGCGAGCTCGTACCACTTCTCACGCGGATCGTCGTTGCGCGCTTCGAAGA
>JBKKBS010000510.1:0-4748 GCA_046713815.1 Tepidiformaceae bacterium | reverse complement strand
GTGAAGCACCGCGTCTCGAAGGTGCTCTCCGCGTCGAGCGCGTCGGTGTACGGTGAGCCTTCCTACCTCCCTATGGACGAGGCCCATCCCTTCAACAACAGGACGCTCTACGGCGCGGCGAATGTCTTCAACGAGGGCCTGCTTCTCAGTTTCCACGACATGTACGGACTCGACTACGTCGGACTGCGATATTTCAACGCATACGGGCCTCGTATGGACACGCACGGAGCCTACACCGAGGTACTGATCCGCTGGATGGAGCGCATCGCCGCTGGCGAGCCGCCGCTCATCTTTGGTGATGGCGCCCAGACGATGGACTTTGTGTTCGTCGAAGACATCGCTCGCGCGAACATTCTCGCCGCTGAAGCGGAAGTCACGGATGAAGTCTTCAACGTGGCGTCAGGTGTCGAAACATCGCTCGGTGAACTCGCATCCGCCGTTCTCAGGGCGATGGGCTCGGATCTCCAGCCAATTCACGGTCCGGCGCGCGCCGTGAACGGAGTCACCCGGCGCCTCGCGGACACACACAAAACGCGGGACACGCTCGGTTTCGAGGCGAGGATCGGACTCGATGAGGGCGTCGACCGCCTGGTCCAGTGGTGGCGCTCGGAGGCACAGCAGTCGCTCCACGCGCCCGCGCTAGCGGGAACAGCCGGATGAGCACGCTGACGCGCAGCTCCATACCGGTAGCGAAGCCCTGCCTGGGCGAAGAGGAAGTGGCCGCGGCTGCTCGCGTGATCCGCTCGGGGTGGGTGACGCAGGGCCCGGAGGTGCGGGCGTTTGAAGAAGAGTTCGCCGCGTACGTTGGCGCACCCTTCGCATGTGCCGTCTCGAACTGCACGGCCGCGCTTCATTTGGCCCTCAAGGCTGTTGGGGTCGGACCCGGCGATGAGGTCATCACGGTCAGCTCGTCCTTTATTGCGACCGCCAACACCATCCGCTATTGCGGCGCCGTGCCAGTGTTTGTCGATATCGAACCGGAGATGGGCAACATCGATCCGGGGCTGATCGAACGAGCCGCTTCGCCTCGAACGCGGGCCATCCTTTGCGTGCATCAGTTCGGCATGCCTTGTGACCTCGGCGCAATCATCCCCGTCGCTCGAAGGCTCGGTGTGCCCCTGGTGGAAGACGCCGCCTGCGCCGTGGGCAGCGAGATCATGGTCGACCGCAGATGGGAGCGTATTGGCAAGCCCCACGGGGACGTTGCCTGCTTCTCGTTCCATCCCCGCAAACTGCTAACGACGGGCGATGGGGGCATGATAACCACCCGAGATCCGGACCTCGATCGACGCTTCCGCCTGTGGCGGCAGCACGGGATGTCGGTGAGCGACACCGTGCGGCATAACGCCCAGGACGTCGTGTTCGAAGAGTACGATGAGCTGGGATTCAACTATCGGATGACGGACATCCAGGCGGCCGTCGGACGAGAGCAATTGCGCAGACTTCCGGAATTGGTGGAGCAACGACGGTTGCAGGCGGCAAGCTACGCTGAACTGCTATCAGCGATCCCGGGGCTCGGCGTTCCAGGCGAACCAGCGTGGGCAAGCACGAACTGGCAAAGCTACAGCGTGCGTCTCCCCGATGGCTGCGACCAGCAAGCGGTGATGCGCTCATTGCTGCAGGCTGGGATCTCCTCGCGTCGCGGCGTCATGGCCAGCCACCTGGAGCCGGCGTACGCCGTTGAGCCCTGGCGGTGCGGCGCCATCGACTGCCCGGGCGGCGCGGGCTGTAGCCACCTCTCGCAGTCCACGCGAGCGCGAGACCGGTCGATCATCCTTCCACTCCATCACGAAATGACCGGCGCGGACCTGGAGCATGTTGTCGCCGTACTCGCAGCGGCGTGCGACTTGCACTGACGCCGGGCGAGCACTCCCCGAGGAGCGGTCCACTCGATGCTCTTGCATGCGTCAAGGCTTTCAAAGACTGCGGTCTTCGTCGATTGCCTGGAGAATCAGGTCGACGAGTTCTCCCGCGTTTCGGTTGGCATCGAATTTGCACTCCGCGATTTCGCGGCCCCTCGCGCCATAGCGCGCGAGCCGCTCGCGGTCGCCCGCGGCGATGTCCAGGACCTGCAGCAGGTCGCCCGCGCGCGGCGGGATGATCCAACCGTTCTGGCCTTCCTTAACGATGTCCCGTACGCCTCCAGCATCCCCTACCAGCACCGGCAAGCCGCTAGCCATCGCCTCAATGGTGGCCAGGCCGAAACATTCCGCCCGTGAGGGCATCACGAACAATTCCGCTCGCGCATAGAGACTCTGCAGCTCAGGCGAATTCGGTGCGGCGCGGTGGACTCTCACACCCGGGCTTTCCGGGACAGCGGCGGTAGTGACCACGTCGAGTTCATACAGCCCAGGCCGAGCGCGCATCGCCTCGATCACCAGGTCTCCGCCCTTTCGCCAAAAGTCGGCGCCGACGAACACCATGCGCAACGGACCCGGCCGCGGGCTACGCCTAACGCGGGCCCAGTGTTGGAGATCGACTCCGGGAGGAATCACCCGGATTCGTGATCTCTCCACTCCCGCCTCGACCAGGCCGTCGGCCGCCCAATGGGACCAGGGAGTGCAATAGCAAGCCCGGCTCAGAAGCAGGCTTTCGAGCGCCAGGGAGAGCCTCAATCGGGCTCCCCGTTTGGCCGCCCTCCGGAAGTAAAGCGATGCTAACTCCTCTTGCTGGCGCACGGTCCAGTCCATATCGAGTACCAACGGACGCCTCATACCGCCGACCTGCGACCACAGGTGAGGAGTGAGTGCCGGACTTGCCGTCGCCCAAAGCGCGGCCGGGCGAGGGAACCGCGCGATCTCTCGCGTGTCCCACGCGGTGCGAAGGCGTCCCTTGAAGGCTACCGGCAGCCCTGGAATGCGTTCGATCCGTCCATCCGGGTCGCGCCCGGTGATCTCGTGAAAGGACGACAGCAATCGACCGTCACGCTCGATGCATTCCCGGAGCGTCCGGAATCGAGCTGCGTGACCCGCGAACATCAGCCCGACGAACGCGACGGATGTGTTACCCATAGCCGTCGGCGGACCACCACCTGAAGCCCATGTGGGCCGGGGCGCCTTCGGCAGTACCGAGGTTGCCGCGCTCGGCTGCTTGTGCGTGCGGGTAAGGGTCTTCCGTTGCGTCACGTATCAGTTTGCCGTTCCGCGTGCTCGTGGCTGCGCAGGGTGGCCCTTGGCAGCGAGGAGTACACAACCACGCACGCCCCTTCGGTGGGATCGAGCGAAGCCCGCGCCTCGACAGTGGTAACCACCTCCCTGCACTTCACGGGATCCCCTTGAGGAGATGCTGAACTGCGAAGAAAATCGTCGGCGCCATGTGAGCCTCATCGTCAATGTATCCGAACGTTGCAGGCGTACGGTTGACCTTCCGTTGAGGAAACCTCACCGGGAGCCTCCGGTTATCGAATCACGCGGTGCCCGGCGCCTATCGGATAAGTCCCACTCGCGCAAAACCCACAGCCCACCAGAGGACTGCGAGTACTCCACCACTCCGCGATTAGTCTGCTCGCATGAGCCGCACCGCGGGGAACTCGCTGCGCCCCACTCTTCCGCCCGGGCCCCCCCGAGGCGGTGATGCATCCCGCGGCGCGGAACCGGATCAAGCTTCCGACGCCGCTGGCGCGGGGCGCCCTCCACTCGAGATACCATCCCTCGACGGGCTTCGCGCAATCGCCTTTCTGATCGTATTCGTGGCGCACGCCAGAGTGGTATCTGCCTTTCCCGGCAATTTCGGAGTCACGCTCTTCTTCTTCCTTAGCGGCTATCTCATCACGACACTGCTTCGGCTGGAGCACGAGCGAACGGCTCGAATTGCGCTCGGTCACTTCTATCTGCGGCGCACGCTACGCATCCTCCCGCCGTTTTACATCGTCCTGTTTCTAACCGTTGGCGGCGTATGGGCGGGGTGGCTCGTCGGTGAAGCGGACATCCGCGCCGTTGGCCTGCAGGCCGCCCATCTCTCGAGTTATCAGCTAATCATTCGAGGACACGAAGGCCATCCCCTGGGGATGTTTTCCTACTGGTCGCTCGCCGTCGAGGAGCATTTCTACCTGGCATTTCCTGTCATCTACCTGGTCGCACTCAGGCTGGCAGTGCCTGCGAAGGCCCAGTGGATCGGTCTCGGCGTGGTCTGCGCCGTCGTACTTGCGTGGAGAATGGCCTTGGTCGTGTTGTTCGACAGCTCCCAGTACAGGACATATCTGGCGACTGACACCAGAGTAGATTCCATCTTATTTGGAGTAATGCTGGCCGTCTTTGCCAATCCAGTCTGCGACCGGGCGGTCATTAGTGAGAAGTCGTTAAAGTGGGTACTCTTTCCATTAGCATGCGCGATCATTCTGGGAACGTTTGCCTTTCAGGGTATGTTTCTCAAAGAGACAATACGCTATTCCTTACAAGGCATCGCGTTGTGGCCGATCTTCACTGTGCTCATCATGTTTCCTCAATGGGGACTCGTAAGGATTCTGAACTTCCGCTGGATGAAGTTCCTGGGGAGCTTATCCTATACGATGTATTTGTGCCACGAAATTGTCATTTACAACGTCTATGAAGGGGCCTGGGGAAACGAGATGGTCCAGGCGTCCGTCGCATTAACGATTGTGGCCGCGCTCGCCACACTAATGTACGTCGCGGTCGAACGCCCGTGTGCGAGGCTGCGTCGAAGGCTCCACGCCGGTGCCGGCCGGCGCCACGGCGAGGGCACGTCGCAACCCGTTCCGAGAGCTGGATGGGCGCTTCTGCGTCGCTGGC
>JBKKBS010000509.1:0-3123 GCA_046713815.1 Tepidiformaceae bacterium | reverse complement strand
CCCGCAGGGTGCTGCAGGTAGACTCTTGGGGTTCCAGAAAGAACCCGCTTGTATCGAGTCCTTTGCGGCGAAACCGACCGATGCTGGTTTCTGGATGGAAACCGTTTCGCAGTTCGGGCGTCGGGAGGTGTGCCGGCAAGGCGGGTAATGACGCCGGAACAGGTGGAGCACGCCCTTCGATAACACGAGAGGGACGATTTTGGACCGCCTGACTATGTCGAATCGATAAGTTACTTATTGATAACAACTTATATTGGCGGAGGGAGAGGGATTCGAACCCCCGGAACCGTTTCCGGTTCAGTGGTTTTCAAGACCACCGCCATCGACCACTCGGCCATCCCTCCGCGTCAAAACTGCGCCGGAATCTCCGCGGCTCCCCGTTCGTCGGCACACAGACCGGCCATGGGGAGTGTCACCGTCGCGTCCACAGGCCAGTTCCCTGCGATCGCCCCATTGTACGGCCGGGGGTGGGCCGCCGGCCGTGGCGCGTTAGACGTGATCCCAGCGCGGCTGATGCCGTTCGCTTTGGCAGACGCGGAGCCGCGGGACCGGGATCACCCGCGCCCGGGCCCTTTGATCAGATTCAGCAGCTCGATCGGCAGCGGGAACACGATGGTCGAATTCTTCTCGGCCGCGATCTCCGTGAGGGTCTGAAGGTACCGCAGCGTAATGGCCATCGGCTCGGTGGCAATCACGCCGGCGGCCTGCGACAGTTTTTCTGACGCCTCGAGCTCGCCCGCCGCGTGAATGATCTTGGCGCGCTTCTCTCGCTCCGCTTCGGCTTGCCGGGCCATCGCACGCTGCATGTTCTCGGGTAAATCCACGTGCTTCACTTCGACAGCCGAGACCTTGATCCCCCAGGGATCGGTGCGCTGGTCGAGAATCGCCTGAAGCTCTCGGTTCAGTCGCTCCCGTTGAGACAGCAGGTCGTCCAACTCCACCTGTCCCAGGACGCTTCTGAGCGTCGTCTGCGCGAGCTGCGACGTCGCGTAGTTGAAGTTTTCAACCTCCACAATGGCGCGCCGCGGATCCATCACCCGGTAGTACAACACCGCGTTCACCTTAACGGAGACGTTGTCCTTCGTGATCACGTCCTGAGGCGGCACATCGAGTACCACTGTGCGCAGGCTCACCTTGACCATGCGGTCGATAGGCACGAAGACCAGCGCGACGCCGGGCCCCTTGGGCTGCGGGAGAAGTTTACCGAGGCGGAAAATAACCCCCCGCTCGTACTCGGCCAGGATCTTGATCGCGCTGATGAGATAGACGACGACGATGAAGACCAGCACCAGAGCGGGAGAGATGCTTTCCATAGCGAAACCTCAGTCTTTGCGAACAGTCAACGTCAACCCTTCGATGTGCGTGATGCGAACTCGTTCCCCTTGCGGAATCGCATCAGCCGCGGTCGCCTCCCAGAGCTCGCCATGCACAGCGACTCGGCCGGTCATGCCAGACTCGATGGCCGTCAGGGCCTGCGCGGTCTGTCCCACCATCCCGCCGGCGCTGGGCGCCGCGGGGCGCCGCGGGGCGGCGAGGCCCAGCCTCACGAGCAGCATGCCGATACTCGCGAATCCAAGGACGACCGGAAGCACCACTCGAAGGCCCACTTGGAGCTCTGGCGCGGGCGTGTCCATCAGAATCATCGAGCCGAACACCAGGCTGATGAGACCCCCCGCGGTCAGCAGGCCATAGCTCGTCACCTTGATTTCGAGCGCGAAAAGCAGCAGGCCGAGCAAAATGAGCAGAAGGCCCGCATAGTTCACGGGCAGCAACTGCAGCGCAAAGGACGCCAACAACAGCGACACGCCTCCTACGACCCCGGGCAGGATCGCGCCGGGCGACCACAACTCAATCGTCAGACCCAACATGCCCAGGCTGAGCAGAAGGTAGGCGACGTTAGGATGCGCGATCGCGCTGAGCACCCGCTGCCGCAGGCTCATGGCGATCGGCACGACGCGGGCGCCGTCCGTTCTGAGGACGACCGTTCGGCCGTCGAACCGTCGAATGGTTCGGCCGTCGAGCTTCCTTAGGAGATCGGGTACATCTGACGCGATCAGATCAATGAGCGGGGGGGACGCATCCAACGCCTCGGTCTCCGTGAAGGCACGGCTGTTCCGCACCGCCTCGCTCGCCAGCTCCACATTTCGATGCCTCGCGGAGGCGAGCGTCCGCGCGTAGGCCGCCACATCTTCCTCCGCCTTCTTCGCCATCGCCTCAGTCATCGGTTCGCCGGCGCCAGCCACCGGATGCGCGGCCCCGATGTGCGTGCCAGGCGCCATCGCGGCAATGTCGGCGGCAATCGTGAGGAGGAATCCCGCGGATGCGGCGCGTGAGCCCGACGGTCCGATGAACATCGCGACCGGCGTCGTCGCCGCGATCATGTGTGAGACGATGTCGCGCGTGGAATCCACGAGGCCGCCGGGGGTTCGGAGGGTGAACACGACGATGGTCGCTCCGGTGCGGTCGGCTTCCGCGAGCGTCTCGATCATGTACTCGGCCGACACCGGGTGAATGATGCTGTCCACCTCCGCGGCATACACGACCGGTGCGAGGGAGTCAGGGGGCTGATCCGCGAGGATCCCGTTGCCGAACAGGGCTCCAGCGGAGATGAGGACGGTAACGGCGGCGAGGCTCCGGGCGAGACGAACCGTCATGGAGAATCAGCTGCCCGCAGTATACGCGCGAGGTTGCTTCGTTCTCCTGGATGATGAACGTCGCCGCTCAGGCACGATGCGTCGGGTCGCCACGCGCGCGCGATGCGCTCATTTAGAGCTATCTGGCGTGACGTGCGGAGTTCAGGCCGAAAATAACGAGCTCGGAGGCACGCCCCATCAGGTTTTCAAGACACCGCCATCGACCACTCGGCCGTCCCTCCGCGTCGAGAATCGCTGGGAATCCTGCGCGCCGACCTCCTGTTGGCTCAAGCGGGCCTCTTCTTCGCAGGTACCGGGACGCCCGCGATCTTCACATTGACCGAAAAGAGCGTGCTTCTGGTAGTGAAGTAGAGCGTCCTCCAATCGTCGCCGCCGAACGCGACATTGGTCGTCGCGGGTTGGCCATGGACGATCCGCCCCAGTTTCTTGCCCTTCGAGTCGAGGATGTAGAGGCCGCCGCCGCCGCCGC
>JBKKBS010000508.1:0-4501 GCA_046713815.1 Tepidiformaceae bacterium | reverse complement strand
GTCCAAGACTCGGGGATGGGAGTTGCGCGTCGTCCCGGCCGCCGGCCATGGCCTTGTCCTGGAGCAGCCGCGGCTGGTGGCCGCCTGGGTCAGTGAGCGATTGAGTTGAGCCAAGGAAAGACTTTTTTACGAGCCATGTTGCCTGCGGGCTGCTGCTCTACTACAGTTCTTGTCGTAGCCAGCCGGAGGTCGGATGGAACTACTGATTGTGCTGGTGACTGGCATCACCACCGGTGGACTCACCTGCCTGGCAGTTCAGGGCGGTCTGCTCGCCTCCGTCGTGGCGGCGCAGGCGAATGCCTCGCCTTCCGGGGTGCCGGCGGCCAGTGGTTCCGCCGCAACGCGACCCGCCGGCCGCAACAAAGCCAAGCCACGCGCAGAAGCACAACCACAAAATGCCAGGGCCGACGGACCGGTGTTGGCGTTCCTCGCGGCGAAACTCATCGCCTACACCGCCCTCGGCTTTGTCCTGGGCGCCACTGGGTCGCTCGTGGGCGTGACTCCGAACGTCCGTGGATGGCTACAGCTCATCGCGGGTGTGTACATGGTGGCCACGGCGCTGAGCCTCCTCCAAGTGCATCCCGTGTTTCGCTTCGTCGTGCTTCAGCCGCCGCGCTTTCTTACCCGGCGTGTCCGGCTCGCCTCCAAGTCATCGAACATGTTTGCACCAGCAGCGTTGGGCGGGCTCACCGTGTTTATCCCGTGCGGCACCACCCTCGCGGTCGAGTTCTTCGCGCTGAGCACGGGTGACCCTGTCTACGCCGCCGCCCTGATGTTCGCGTTCGTACTGGGTACATCGCCCGTCTTCTACCTTGTGGGCCGCGCAACCACGCGCATGGAGGGAGAGCCCCAGGCACGACTGATGGGCTTCACCGCCGCCGCTGTGCTCATGCTCGGGCTCCTCTCGTTGAACACAGCCATGAACCTGCTGAACTACCCGCTCACGTACAGCGAGGTCGAGGCGAAGCTGGCCGCCCTGCCAGAACGCATAACCGGTCGAACGCTCGACGATCCTGCGCAGGCGTCGTCAGTTGCCGCGGTGAGCGGTACTGGAAAGGATCCCGTCGCGCCCGTGACCGTAACCCTTGGGGCCACCACCCAGACGCTCAGGCTGGACGTGAAGTCTACGGCCTACAGCCCGAATCGCCTCGCGGCCAAGGCAGACCAGCCGATCCGCCTGGAGCTGGCCACGAATAGCACGAACGGATGCACTCGCGCCTTCACCATCCCGTCGCTGGGCATCCAGAAGGTACTTCCTGCCACGGGCGTTACCGTGATAGACCTGCCGGCTCAGAAGGCCGGGACTATTAAGTTCACCTGCAGCATGGGCATGTATTCCGGAACGATCATCGTAAGTTGAGGCGCACGAGGTAGTAATGAAAACAACGCTCGCCATCCAGGGCATGCATTGCACCAGTTGCGCAATGTCGATCGACGAAGAGCTCGAGGAGGTTCGCGGCGTCAAGCGAGCCAAAACGAGCTATGCGAAACAAGCCGCCGAAGTCGAGTATGACCCGGCTGTGGCGTCGATTGATGCGCTAATCCAGGCGGTTTCAGCGGCGGGCTACCATGCGACTCCGCAGGGAGGCGTGAGCTGTCAGTAGCGCGCGGTCCCGCCCGGATGGCTGCTGTCTGGCTGGTGGTCGCCACGGCGCTCGGAGCCGCGCTGGTCGCTGCCCGTCTAGACCGGAGTGGTCTCGATGATCCAGACCTCGCCCAT
This sequence comes from Tepidiformaceae bacterium, assembly GCA_046713815.1. Classification (GTDB taxonomy): domain Bacteria; phylum Chloroflexota; class Dehalococcoidia; order Tepidiformales; family Tepidiformaceae; genus JBBDMZ01. Next base: position 2,781 of record JBKKBS010000508.1, on the reverse strand, counting down.
CAACGGCCAGGCTTTCTCGACGCCGCGCACTCGGCTTTCCCGGCTCCTGATGCTATAGAGGGCCTTCCCGTGCCAGGACGAAGACTGATCGTCTTCTTCGCGCGGCCGCAACAGCAGGACTCGCTGGCGCGTTCCCTCGCGCGCGACACTTCACTTCAACGCCAGGCCGATGTCGTAATCGTCGTCTCACCTTCCGGCCCCCGAAGCGCCGCGGCCGCGGATCCCATCCGCATACACAGCGACCCCGACGGGCGGATCGCCGCCGCCTACGGCATGAGGACGCCACGCGATGGTGGACCGCCCGTAGGTTATGCAATCGTCGATCGCTCTCAGAAGGTCCGCTATCAGACACTCGATCCAGACGTGGCCCACCGGCTGGATGAAGTGACGACAATGCTGAGAGCTACGCCGTGAAGCTTCGCGGCGAGCTCAAAGTTTCCGCCTGGTGCCTGTTGTTCGTGGCGGTTGAGGGCTTCCTCTATTTCTCCTACCAGGCTCATGAGGCGCGCTTTCACTGGTTCACTCATATCTATGTCTGAAGTGCAGAAGCGCTGGCGGGGATGGCCGCATTCGTGCTCTTAACTCGTCGTCCCGCGCCGTTTCCGCTCTTGTGGCCGGTTGCCGCCCACATGTACGCCATCGTCCCGGACTTGCTCTTCATCGCCGGCGTCGCGCACGAACGGTGGATGAATGTTTTCCTGGGGCACCTCTCTGGTCACTTTGTACCGGGAAGGAACTGGACATGGTATGCGGTACTCCTAATAGCCCTGGCTGTCTATTTGGCCCTCTTAGGCACGTTCGCATCGCCTTCGATCCCCGCTAGCAGCCGAGAGGAAGATTGTCTGGCCCCGGGCGTACCACACCCATCTAAATGAGCCCCGAAACCGCGGTCAACCTGCAAAATCTCGGGATGACCTGCGCTTCCTGTGTTCATCATGAGCACCGGGGCCAGGGGCCAGCGTACGATGGTGACGGTCTCGAAGGCGCCCTCAGCGCCATCGTCAAGGTCGCGGGACGCCTGACTCTCTCCAGCCAGCCGGCCCAGAACACCTCGTCGCCACGAGAGTGGAACAAGCAAATGATCCCTCCGCTCGGAGGTGACCGTTCCCGCTTTGCCTGCGTGCCGGATAGCTGGCTCCGGGTGGCAGGAGGGGGACGTCGAGGCCGGTTCCCACGCCATCCAGCAGGACCGTGTCCGACTGTTGCGGGCAGAGTGCGTTGATACTCTCCCGCCGCATCCGACGATAGAACCTGCGGAACAGTGGGTCATAGATGGGCGCCATCCATCGATACGTTCGGCGGATCTGAGTCAACTTCATCGCGCCCGCGCATTGTGCCGGGCTCCGACGGTGATCGCCGTCACCGACGCGGGCAGCCGACGATGAGCGATGATGGGGGCTCAGCCGCCGCACCGGGTCTGAGCCATAGCCCCCTGCGGCCGGTCCACCAAAGACGGAGATCCGACGACATGGGCGAACGAACACTCGAAGCCGAGCTGGCGAACATGCGGGAGGTCGCCGCAGCGCGCGCGACGCCCGAGCGCGCCGCGCTCCCGGCCGAAGCGATTGCGGAGATTGAGCGAGCGGTCGCGGGCAGGGCGCTGCCGAACGGCGCCACAGCGCCCGATTTCACGCTGCGCGATGCGTCCGACGACCGAGAGGTCACGCTCAGCGCTCTGCTGCGCGAGGGCCCCGTTGTCGTCTCGTTCTACCGGGGGCAGTGGTGCCCGTACTGCAACGTCGAGCTGCGAGCCCTCGAGCAGCGTTACGAGGACATCAAGGTGCTGGGTGCCCAAGTTGTGTTCGTCGGCCGGGGACGCGCGCGAACGCCATGAAGATGATTGAGAAGACGGAATCGACCGTCCCGGTGCTTTACGACGTCGATGGCGACGTGATGGACGCCTACGCCCTGACCTTCGAGGTGCCGGAGTCGCTCCGGCCGATGTACGAGCGCTTCGGGTTTCCGGAGCTGAACGCAACGACAGGGTGGAAGCTTCCGATTCCGGCGACCTACGTAATCGGCCATGACCGGGTCGTCGCGGCCAGCTTCGCCAACGCCGACTACCGCTATCGCATGGACCCAGAGGACATCGTCGCCGCGCTCCGCGAAATCGTGGCGCCAGTATCCTGAGATCTGCGCGGGAGGGGATACGACATGGCTGCCGAGGCGAACGTCGCGGGTGCTGACCTCTGTGCTTGTGGCCATGTCGCCGCGCGCCGATTCCGATTCTCTGCCGGCCCGGCGCCGGTCGAAAAGTGTCTTCGCCATGCGGTAGTCCACCGGCCGCTGTTGCGCAACGCCGTGGCAACAGCGCTTGTCGTCGGCACCATCCTGACGGCCATCAACCAGGGCAACGTGTTGCTCGATGGGCGCTTTCCGCCCGAGCTCTGGTGGAAAGTTCCGCTGACGTACTCGGTGCCGTACATGGTTTCGACCTGGGCGGCGCTGCGGATCTCGCTGACGCGGGACCACACCTCCGGAGGAAACTGATGGCGGCGGGCAAGACGCCCTGGTGCTCGGCGGAGGCGGGACGCTTGGGGCGGTACAGGTGGGTTTCGTCCGCCGCCTCAACGAGCTGGCCATCCCGATCGACATCGTCGTCGGGACGAGTGTGGGAGCCCTCAACGCCGCGTACGTGGCTTTCACGACGACCACGGCCACGACTGCTTCCAACAGATCTGGTCGGGGTTCAGCACGAAACGTCTGTACCGCAGGAATCCGGTTTCCGCGCTGAGGACCTTCCTTGGCTCGCGGATGAGCCTTCAGGATAGCACGCTGGTC
>JBKKBS010000507.1:0-4871 GCA_046713815.1 Tepidiformaceae bacterium | reverse complement strand
GTGGGCACGACGATGACCTTGAGCCCGTTGGCGAGCGTCGCCTCGGTGCGGGTGAAAGGGAGGATGTCGCCGCCCCGCGGCGCGATCGTAATAGCGTTGACCATGCCTATGAGGCTACCAGCGGGAGCGGTCGAAGCGCGAGCGGGCCAGTCCGAGCGTCAGGGGCCCGGAGGCGGCCCGGAGAACAATCCTTCAGCTATCTGCAACACGATGCGCGTTGGCAGGAATCGGGCCTGCAGCACGGTGAGCACCCCATCGCCCTCCCAGATGACCACCTCGGTGGAGGTGAGACGACCGTCGATCACGGGAGCCGCTACCGCGGCTGTCCGTCCCGCTACCTTCGTCTCCTTCCAATATTCCGCGGGAACGTCGCTCTGCCATGCGCCCGTAGACATGCGGCGGCGCGTTACATCGATCGGACCGCCCTTGTTTTCGGCGTCGTTGGGGTCGGGTACGACGCCAATGCCCAGGAAGACGCCGACGACAATGTCACCGCATCGTGACGCTCCTTGCATTGGCCCTCGTTGGAGGGTCGAGCCTGGCGGCAGGAATGATGGTTCGAAGGCCATCCGATTGCCGGCGATCTCACCGTGGCTCACCGCAACGAACGGCATACCGGCGGGGCATTGAGTAAACGCTGGGACCACGACGGTCGGTCCGATAGCCATACCGGCGATCTTGAAGTCGGGCCTCGGCTTCGCCCGGTATTCCGGGAACGACACTCCCAGCACCGACGTTGGCGACGCGGCTGGCGCGGTCACGCTCGCGGGCGGCGAAGCTGTTGGCGAAACAGGGTCGGACGAGTCATCACTGTCGCAGCCTGCGATGGAGACGCCCACCAGGCAAAGAAACACGGGGATAGTCGCTCGACGCAGCATCCACACCGTCACTTGCACTCTTTCCAACGTATCACGGTCGTCGTTGTTCCGTCGGCCCTGAACCGTGTGGGGTAAACGTCCGATAGGCGCGCTTTACGTCAGGGGATTATGCGAGTCGGCAACCCGTCCCAGCGGTATTTAAACGGAGGTCCCACTGTCACAACGACGCTGTCACAACATCGAGACCGTAGTGGCGGGCGATCAGCACGATGGACGCGGCAGCCTGGTGCACGCAGAACTCGGCGATAGCCTGGTCGATCTTTATCCCCGACGAGGCCGTGGCGCCCGTTCTCGTCTGACGCGTATCCGTAGAGTTTGTTGATACTCTCTGTCAGCGCGGCGTGGAGGCCCTTCTCGACTCGGATCCTCTTCTCACTCACCTCACTCCACTCCGCCGCCACTGACCCCTGCGAGGCGGCGCGGAAGATGGTCGAGCGGGCGCGGGCGACGAACGCGGCGGGATTGGACTCGCTCTTCATCGGGGACCACCACTCCACCGGCCGGGGCCGTACTACCAGAACACGCCCATGCCCAGGCCCTGCTGGCGGAGTGGGGCGGCCGGCGGGCTGCCTCTTCCTCCTCCCGCTCTGGAACCCGGTGCTCGTCGCCGAGCAGATCGGGACGCTCGCGGCCATCCACCAGGGGCCGTTCATCATGCAGTGCGCGCTCGGCGCCGGGCGTTGTGGCCAGTAGGGGCCGCCCGCACGGAGCAACCTCCGCCACCGCGCGCTATGCCCTAGGGCAGCACCCCGGGGCCACCGCCGGGCGCCGCGAACACCCAGGGGCCGCCCCTTGCGTCCATCCTACCGTACACGGTAACGTGTAGGCATGGCCGAAGATCGCTTCACCTGGGACGCGCGGCGTGTGCATGGCCTGCGGCGCGGGCTGGGCCTCAGCCAGGCCGCCTTCGCCCGCGAGCTCGGCGTGCGCCAGCAGACGGTGAGCGAGTGGGAAACCGGCCGTTATGCTCCCCGCGGCGCCAGCGCCCGCCTCCTCGCCCTCTTCGAGGAGCGCCTCCCCTACGATGCCGGGGCCGAGGAGCCGCGCGAATGACCGCCGATCTGTTCACCACGGAGAGACGGAGGAACGGAGGATCGAAAGACGGTCTCGGAGCTTGGTTGTGTCCCGCTGGCTTCCAGAAGGCAACCCCGTTCGAAGACCGCCTCTCATCCGCTGACCCCGGCGAGGCGCCGGGCGAATGAGCACCAAAGAATTGACCATGGAGACACGGGGACACCGAGCTTTCTCTCCGTTCTCCGCGGCTCCGCGCCGCCGCGGTGAAATCGAGGCTCGGCCATGACAAGGCCGTTCGCGGCAATGGCTTACGCCGATGAGGCCGCGCTCGCCGCGCGCTGGGGCGCTGGCCTGCGTTCGCCGCGGCGGCTCGAGGACGGGCGCGCCCTGCGCGTCGTCTTCCCCGGCGTCCCCGGCGGGAGCAGCGGCCCGGACTTCCGCGGCGCCATGCTCGACGCGGGCGGTGATCTCCTGCGCGGAGATGTCGAGCTCCACCTCCGCGCCAGCGGCTGGCGCGCTCACGGCCACGCGACGGACCCGGCCTACGGGGCCGTCGTCCTCCACGTCGTCGCCACCAACGACACCGGCGCCCTCACCACCCTCCACGCAAGCGGGCGCGCGATCCCTGTGCTCGTGCTGCCCGCGGGGCGGCAGGCCGCCTTCCCGCCACCGTTCACCCCGCCCTGCGCCCTCGAACGCGCGCGCGGCCGGGACCCGGCGCCAGCGCTCGCCCGCCTCTCCGAGCGCCGCCTGCGCATGAAGGCGGCGCGCATCGCGCCGCTCGTCAACGATGCAGGCGCCGCCCAGGCGCTTTATTTCCTCATCCTTGAGCAGCTCGGCGGCCCCGCCAACCGCGCCGCCTTCGCCTCGCTCGCCCGCCGCCTGCCCCTCGCCTCGCTCCTCGAGGCACGCGCTGAACAGGGCGCGCTCGCTCTCGCCGCCGCCCTCAAGCACGCCGCCGCGCAGCTCGCCCTGCGGCGCGCGGGACTGCGTCCCATGGCCGCCCCCGCGGCCCGCCTCGATGCGGCCGCGCTCCTCATCCACCGCCTCTGGCCGCCTTCATCCTCCGCTGCCCCCGCCTGGCCGTCGCTGCTCGTCCCGGCGGCGCCGCTGCGCCCGCTGCGCGTAGCCGGCATCGGCCGCCAGTCGGCGGTCGAAATCGCCACCAACGCCGTCATCCCCGTGGCCCTCGTGAGCGGCGCCTGCCCGAAGGCGAACTGCTCGCCGCCTGGCACGCCCTGCCCTCGCCCGGTACCTATGGCAAGCTCCGCCGCCTCGAGTCCTGGCTCACGCCCTTCGAGCGCGCCGCCGCCCTCCAGGGCGCGCTCCTCCTGCACGGGGACTACTGCACGAAGGGGATGTGCGGGCGCTGCCCGATGTCGAGCGCTTAGTGCTTAGTCCTTGGTCCTTGGTCCTTATGAGAGCGTTCGTGATGCGAAGTGTGGTGTCGTACAACACGTTCGCGCGTTATTCGTCTAATAGAACTACCAGTAAAATCGAGATTAGGACTTAGGACTAAGGCCTTCTCCGTCGCCGCGCCTGCGTGGTGGATTAACCTTCCCGTGGCTCTTCGAAAAGCTGGAAGAGCACTCCGCCGCTGTCGCGCGGGTGGAGGAAGGTGTGGCGCCGCCAGTCGCTCTCGATCACCCCGCCGTGGGGCTCGACCCCCTCCTTGCGCAGCGCCTCCACGGCCGCGTCCACGCTCGCCACCTGGCAACAGATGTGGTGCATCCCCGCGCGCTTTTCGTCGATGAACTTCCGCACGAAGCTCTCGGGACTCGTGGGGGCGATGATCTCGAACTTGAGCAGGCTGCCGGGGATGGTCATGACCGCACCCCGGTACTGGAGCTGGGGCTCTTCCCATTGGCCTTCCACCTCGCCCCCAAAGACGGATTGCTGCCATTCGATCTGGCGGTCGAGGTCCGCCACGGCCATTGAGACATGGTCCACGCGCTGGAGATTGACCACTCCGCCGCCGGCGTTGCGGTCCGCTTCCTCCGGGAACCTGTAGGGCACGAAGAGCTGCCACAGGATGCCGCCGCTGTCTTTCGGGTGGATGTAGGTCAGCTTCCAGAGGCCGTCGTCCTGGATCCCGCCGAGGGGCGTAATCCCCTGTCGCTCCAGCTCCGCGCAGGTCGCCTCGAGGTCGTTCACTTCCACGGTGATGTGGTGCAGCCCCGGCCCCTGCTCGTCGAGGAAGCGTTGGACGAAGCTCTTCGGGCCCGCCGGCGAGATGATCTCGAACTCGATTCCCGTGTCCCGCACCTGGCTTACACTGCCGCTGAAGTCGCTGTTCTCGCCCGCTTCGAAGCTGTGGAGGAACTTGAATCCCAGCAGCCGTTCGAGACGGGCGGACTGTGCGCGCCAGTCGGCGTGGGCCATGCTGATGTGGTCGACTCGTTTGAGAGGAATCACGGGCGCTCCGGGAAATGGGGATAGGTGGCGCTCATGGTACGTGTCGGGCGAAGATCGCGGCAATGCCGCCCCCACAACGCGCCACTCTCCTCGTCAACCCCGCGGCGCGCGGCGTCTCCCGGCGCTTCGACGGCGATCGCGTCGTCGCCTACCTCCGCCGCCGTGGTCTCGATGTCTCGCTCCATGTGTCCCGCTCCGCGCTGGAGATGTCGTTGCTCGCCGGGCAATCGGCGGAGCGCGGCGACGACCTTCTCTTCGTCGCTAGCGGTGACGGCTCCATGCGCGACGCCGCCCGCGGGCTGGCGGGTTCGCAGACCGCTCTCGCGCCCCTCCCCGCTGGCACCGTGAACGTCCTTGCGCGCGAATGCGGCTTGCCTCGCGGCATCCGCGCGGCGCTCGACGCCCACCTCTCCGGGCAGACGCAGCGCATCGACGTCGGCCGCGCGAACGGCGACCCCTTCCTCCTCATGGCCAGCGCCGGCTGGGACGCCCGCGTTGTGCGTGACGTCTCCCTCGGCCTCAAGCGGCGCATCGGCGACCTCGCCTACGGTGTGCAGGCCGTGC
>JBKKBS010000506.1:0-4880 GCA_046713815.1 Tepidiformaceae bacterium | reverse complement strand
CATCTTTCATCACCGCGCGGCTGATGGAGTGCTGGGGCCACGGGCTCGATGTTGTGGACGTGGTCGGCATCGAGCGGCCCGACACCGATCGGCTCTACCACGTCGCCTTTCTCGGCTTCCGCACGCGTGCGTTCAGTTATGTGAACCGAAAGCTCCACCCGCCCACCGCGCCAGTGTTCGTCGAATTGCAGGCGCCGTCCGGGATAAGTTGGACGTTCGGCGACGCGACTGCCGACGACCGGATCTCCGGCTCGGCGAGCGACTTCTGCCGCGTCGTTACCCAGCGCCGTCACCTCGAGGACACGAGCTTGCGCGTCGAAGGCGAAGCGGCGCACGAATGGATGACGATCGCGCAGGCGTTCGCCGGGCCACCCGGCTGGGGCCGTCAGCCCGGCGAATTCGCCGCCGAACGACCGGCCTGACGCGCGAACGGGGCTCGGCCCGTCTCTCTTGTATCGCCTTGAGCGCCAGCGACGGGAAGGTTGTGGCCGAACCGAGAAAGTACGAGTACGATAGGTAGGAATCGTACCAAGGAGGGACATGATGAGCCGAATCCGCCAAAAGGGGCAGGTCACCATCCCCCAGGAGATCCGTGAGAAGCTCAAACTCACTCCGAACACGGAGGTCGAGTTTTTCATCGAGGGTGACGCTGTCGTCATTCGCGCCGTGGAAGATGCCTATGAGCGGGCGCGGCAGCGCGTCGAGAGCGTCCGTGGCACGGCAACCGTCAAATTCAAGTCGACCGATGAGCTGATGCGGTTGATGCGGGGAGATGAATGGCCATCACGCTAATCGACACAAGCGTGTTGGTTGACCTTGTCATCGACGACCCGGTCTGGGGTGAGCGGTCTAGCCGCGCCCTGGCAACTTGCGTGCTGCAAGGGGAGGCAGTGATCAACCAGATCGTGTACGGCGAACTCGCACCAGCGTTCGCAGAGATCGAAGAGCTTGAGAGTCGACTGTCTCGCTTGACAGTGATTAAGGTCGATCTGCCTTGGGATGCCTCGTTTCTCGCGGGCCACGCATTCCGGGCGTATCGCCAGCAAGGTGGGCCGCGCGAATCATTGCTGCCCGATCTCCTTATCGGCGCTCATGCGGCCACCTCTGGATTCGCGGTGCTAACGCGAGACCCTCGGCGCATCCGCCATTACTTCCCCACTGTCGAAATCATCGAGCCGTAAAGAGAGAGAGGCCACGAAGGTGGCCCCTCCTTCATTGGCTTCGATGCCGCAGTTGCCGTTTAGATCGCTTCGATGATCGTCGAGATGCCCATGCCCGCGCCGATGCACTGCGTCGCGAGGCCGTACTTGCCGCCGCTGCGCCGCAGTTCGTGCGCCACCGTCAGCACGAGGCGTGCGCCCGTTGCACCGAGCGGATGACCGATCGCGATCGAACCGCCGTTCACGTTGATTCGACTCAGCGGGATGCCGAGGTCGCCTGCGGAAGGGATAACCTGCGCCGCGAACGCCTCGTTGAACTCGACGCGGTCGATCTGGCTTGCGTCGATGCCGGCATGGCGAAGGGCCTTCTTCGTTGACGGCACCGGGCCAAGGCCCATGACCTGCGGCTTCACGCCCGCCACGCCGTAGCCCACGATGCGCGCCAGCGGCGTCAGGCCGAGCTCCATCGCGAGCTTCTCGCTCATGAGGATGGCCGCCGTGACGCCGTCGTTGGTGGGACAACTGTTGCCGGCCGTGATCCGCAGTTCCACGTTCGTCGGGCTGACGATGCCCTTCACCGGCGGGAGCTGGCCAAGCGACTCGACGTTCGTGCCGGGGCGCACGCACTCGTCGCGGTCGAACATCATCATCCGGCCCTTCTCCTCCGGCACCCACGCGCCCTCGTCGTTGAAGATGGGCTCTTCGACTTCGAGGGCGATGATTTCGTCGCGGTAGATGCCACGCTCGTAGGCCTCGACCGTTTTGCGATGTGAGTCGACGGCGAACTGGTCGAGGTCTTCGCGCGAGAGGTCGTAGACCTCTGCCACGTTCTGGGCTGTCTGCGTCATCGAGAGGACGGGGGAGTAGTCGAGGATCTCCGGTGGGAACTCGACGCTGAAGTCCTCCATATGGTTCTCGGCCATGTTGCGCTGCACGTCGTTCTGGTCCAGGCGGCGCTTGTTGAACTCCGTCAGGCGGTTGGGGGTGCCATTGGCGGCGCCGCCGCCGAGGGCGCGGCCCATGCGCTCCACGCCCATCGCGATGCCGCACTCCGTCGCGCCAACCATGATCGACTGCGCCACGCGGTGCAGCGTCTCCATGCTCGAACCGCATTGGCGGTTGGTGTCGAACGCCGAGACCTCCGCCGGGAGGCCGGTGAGGCGAGCGATGATGTCGCCGTAGATGCCGCCGCGGAACTCCGCAATGTCACCGACGTTGCCCACACCGATGTCCTCGATCATCGTCGGCCGCACCTTCGGATTGCGATCAAGCAGTCCCCTGAGCACCTGGGCGGCGGCCTCATCAAGCCGCGTGGCCACGAGCTTTCCACGGCCGCCGCGTCCAAACGCGGAGCGGGCGCCATCAACAATTACGACGTTTTGCAGTTCCAAAGTAATCCTCACGAGTTCTATCGGTCGTCCGCCGGATTCGCGCGCGCCACGGCCCCGCGAAGGGCGAGCCAGATTCGTAAACCATACGGACGCCCATCATAACGAGTCAACTTCCACCCTCCAGTGCTCAGCGCCCAGTCCTCGGTCCCAGTGCTTAAGTGCTACCCTCTCCCCATCATTCCTCGCGAGGTGCCCGGTGCAAGCCCCGACCCAGATCACCCCAACGAAGCTCGGCGACTACCTCGAAGCGCTCACCAAACCCGTCTTCGAATCGGGCATGAGCTGGCATATCGTCGAGGCGAAGTGGCCCGGCTTCCAGGAAGCCTTCCACCAGTTCGACCCCGAACGCATCGCCAACCTCTCGCCCGACGAAATCGACGCCCTCACCGGAGACACTCGCATCATCCGCAATCGCAAGAAGATCGAGTCGACGGTCCATAACGCCCGCACCATGATCGACCTCGAGCAGGAGTTCGGCAGCTTCGGCGCGTACCTCTCCACGGTGCGCGACGATGGTGGCTTCACCGCGCAGGTGAAGGACCTCCGCAAGCGCTTCAAGCATGTCGGCGATTTCGGCGCCTTCTACTTCCTCTACGTCATCGGCGAACCCGTCCCGGACCACCACGAATACCGCGCCAAGCTACTCGACGGCGCGAAGGGATAGCTCGTGGAGATTCGGCTCGCGCGACTCCCGGTCGGCCCACGAAGCCAAACACCTCGTGGTTTGTTACAATCAGATGAAATCACACGGGAGGTAGCCCATGGGCACCCACACGATTCCGTCCGTTGAAGACGCCAGCACCCACCTGTACGAGGCGCTCACCCACCACTTCGGCCCGCTCGACCTCGGCGCGACCCAGCCCATCGTCAAGGCCATCTCGGAGTACGGCCAGTACTCGCGCGAAGGCGACGAGGCGAAGGTCAAGGAAGCGAGCGCGCACATCTGGCAGGCGCTGAGCCACCACAGCGAACGCCTCGACCTCGGCGCGAACGACCCGCTCGTCAAGGCGCTGGCCGAATACGGCGACGCCTGCCGCCGCGCCGGCCCAAAGTAACGTTCTCACCGCGGATACGAACCGCCGACCGTCATAGCCGCGACCGGAAGGGAGCGTACGGCTGGCGCCACCCCACACGGCTGGTTCCGTTAGGCCCGTATTTATTAAGGACGCAGGCCGGTCAGGCCTCCGCTCCGGGACGCCGAGCTTCCGCGGCGGGCGCGCTCCGCGAGAGCTGTTCGCCGTCGAACGTGACCAACGGCCTCGCGAGGCGGGCGGCGAGTGCCACGTAAATGGCATCGCAGCCCCGAATGCGCTGCCGTATGGCAATGGTTGCGGCTTCGGCCGCGAGTTCTTGGTCCACGGCCACGAAGTTGATCGGCGAACGCACGAGATTCGCTACCACGCTCTCCGCCAGCGACTCGTTACCGGTTGCGCGCGAGATCGCCGCCGCCACTTCCGCCAGGACGATAGCGGGCGCCGCTAAATCCGATCGGATCGCCTGCTCGTACCAGAGACGCGCCACTCCGTGAGCGGATTCATGTCCCGAGTTCGCCGCTACTAGCACACTCGCGTCCACGATCATGGCTAGCGGCGCTGTTCCGCCACGGCTTCGGCCGCGGTCAAGGGAGAGATCCAGGCGGCGCCGACCTCCTTCGCCAGCCTGTCGACCTCACGAAGGTGTGCGCGGATGCGTTCCTCTCGCTCTTCCGCTGTTTCTTCGCGTTGAAGGGGCACCAACTTCGCGACGGGCTCTCCGCTCACCGTGATCACATACTCCGCGCCCGTTTCGCGCACGTCGCGCACGAGCTGCGTGGCTTCATTCTTAAGCTGTCGGACACCCACGGACTTCGTCATGTAGCCACCATTGTAGCCACTGCCGCGGAGGACCTGCAACGTACAATTTCACCGCGGAGGCGCGGAGGCGCGGAAAGTTCGTTTGTTGAGATCACTGCGCCTCGGCACTTTCGCTTGTGCATTCCCTGGAGGACATGTGTAGGATTCGCGCACTCTGCAGGCGGCGCTCAGGTGGACCGGGCTTATGGCGGGCGCGAACGATCTCGGCGCAATCCTACGCGAGCTGCGGCTGCAGGCGGGCGAGACGCAGCAACAATTCGCGGCGCGCGCGGGCATCTCGGCCAGCACCATCCAGTCGTACGAGTACGGCCGCCGGACGCCCGATGCCGCGGTGGCAGAGCGGCTACGCCGTTCTCTCGGGCTAGCCGGCGAAGAGGATCTCCGCTTCCGTCGCGCGGCGGGCCTTCGACCGCCAGAGACCGGGCTCAAGGCCGCGATGCTGAAGACGCGCGGCGCGCCCAACACCGTCTGGGACG
>JBKKBS010000505.1:0-8355 GCA_046713815.1 Tepidiformaceae bacterium | reverse complement strand
TTGAACTTCTGGGCCACCTGGTGCGGCCCCTGCAAGCAGGAGATGCCTGAGTTCGAGGCTGCCCAGCAAGCTCTCGGCGGCAAGCTCGTAGTCCTCGGCGTGAACTACCGCGAGTCCCCGGAGAAGGCGGTCGCGTTTCTCGACGACCTTAAAACGACCTTCCCATCGCTTATCGACGGCAGCGGCAAAGTGGCGGAACACTACCGCGTGGCCGGCCTGCCCGTGACCTACTTCCTCGATCGGGAAGGAGTCATCCGGCACATCGAGATCGGCGCCGTCTCGGTGGAGGAGCTCGAAACGTACCTCACGGAAGCGGGCGCCGCCTACACGGCTAGCCCTTAAGGCGTCACATTGGCGCAGATGGCCCACGCCGTGACCCACCAGTTGGAGGCGTAGGCGATGGTCTCGATGCCGCCACCAAGCCAGCCGTTTGGCAAGCCACTCTGACTCATTGTTGGCTGGTTGATGTTCAGGACGACGGTCGTGGTCCCACCGAGGATTGATGCTCCGCCGCCGATCGCCACTTTGCCCGCCGGACAGAGCACCGTAATCACGGCACTCGTGTTCGTTGCGGGCCCGCTGTTACGACTGACGACCTCGATCCCACTGAGGCCTGGCGCGCCCTGGGGACCCACTGGCCCGGCCGGGCCCTCTGGTCCGTCTGCACCAGTCGTCCCCTGCAGCCCGGTTGATCCGTCCGCGCCCGCTGGCCCCGCAGGCCCCGTCGGCCCCATCGGCCCCACAGGACCATCCGCGCCCGGTAGCCCCATCGGCCCGGCCGGTCCTTCGACGCCCGCCGCACCCATCGGCCCGGCTGGACCCTGGGGTCCGGGGGCCCCCGCCGCCCCGCTAGAGCCTTGCGGGCCTTGTGGCCCTGCCGGCCCGGTAGCACCGATCGGCCCGGCTGGTCCCTGCGGCCCTTCGGGCCCGGCTGGCCCGGTAGCACCCATCGGCCCGGCTGGTCCCTGCGGCCCTTCGGGTCCGGCTGGCCCCGGCACCCCGTTCGAGACTGGTGGCAACTCCACGAGAATCTCGTGTTTCCGGCACTTCTCGCTTGCAGCGATCATGCGCATCCCGCCGGTCTCCCTGTGGACGCAGGCGCGCATCCACCCCTCGTCGCCAGCCTTGCCATCCGCGCGGAGCGAGTCAGTGCTGAAGGCGCCGACGGCCAGAAATGTGATCGCCAGCAAACCCGCAACTCTCGTTTTCATGTTTACACCCCAAGTGAGTCGTACTCGGAAATACGGACATTCTTGGGAGCGAGTCGGTCGCATCCGAGTAACACCCGGGGCCAACCGGGGGGACGCCCCGACCATCCCGTGAACGTGGCGTGTTGGAACGGTTGCGCGCTCCGCTTCCGCCACCAAACCCAATGTTCGCGCCCGGCTTCCTGGCCGGGTGACATGATGACGGCCGCGTCTCTCAACCTCTGCACGCCGCCGGAGGCGGTCGCGGCTGGAGCTATCAGATCGCGTCCGCCAACGGTTCGCGGAGGAGACGTTCGCTCCCGCCCCAGCGAGTGCGGCGAAAGTGCTCGGCGTACTCCAGCCCGTAGCGCTTTCCGACCGCGGCGGCCGTGGCCCGCACCGTGCGGTCGATGTAGGCACGGTAGTCGTGCGGGTCGAGCGACGTGACCTCCGGGATGTCGTAGGGCGCCGCCTCGATCTGCTGGATCGCGTCCGCCAGCGTCAGCACCATCTGGCTGTCGAAACAGTAGAGCGCTTCGACCTTCTTCTGGATGTGCTCACCGCTGATGTCGACATGCTTGTTCACGTTTGTCGGGCTCTTCGCGAAGAAGTACGTCTCCCCGACGAGCCAAGGCTTCACATCGCCGGTGAGCTGCTCGGGATAGTAGAGCGGGAAGTGGGAGAAGCTCGCGGCCTCCATCGCCGCCCACGAGACGGCGCGATGATCCTGGTGGTTCTCGTGCGGCGCCCACGGGTCGAATGTGAACACGATCTCCGGGCGCAGCCTGCGGATGTACTCCATGAATTGTCCGCGCAGCACGTTGAGCGGCGTGTCGGAGAGGCCGCCGTCGGGGTAATCGAGGCACGCCACGCTCTTCAAGCCGAGCACCTTCGCGGCGGCTTCCGCTTCCTTTAGTCGCAGCCCGAACATCTGCTCGGCGCTCAACTCAAATGTGCCACGGGCGTTATCCGTCGCCATCACAAGATGGACGTCGTAGCCGAGGGAGCACAGCTTCGCGATCGTCCCGCCCGCGAAGAACTCCATGTCATCGCCGTGAGCAGTCAGGATCAGCACGGTCGGCATCTCAGGCGACCTCCTCGAGCGCCGCCAACGCGGCCTCGACCAGCATGGCGTCGGCCTCAGGGGCGAAGGGGCTGACGCCCGCCTCGTAGCCGCCCTGCTCGTAGGCCTCGGCCCGGCAGAAGTAACCGGGATAATCGTTCGCGTAGGTCACGACCAGCAGGTTCTCAATCCCGCTCCGTTCGCGGATCTCCTCTTGCGTTTCCACGAACACCTCTCCCGGCAGCGCGACGAGCAAGAGGCCGTCGCCGAGGCGCATCGCCTGAACCTCCTCGGGCCTCGTTGGTCCCCGTCCGCGCGTGCGCAGCAGGGCGGTGCGTTCGTTGCGGGCGCGGGTCAGTTGTGCGTGCACCTCCCGCCGCGCTTCGCCGCTCAGTCCCTGCTCATCGCGTTCAAGATTCGCGATCAGGTGCTCCATCTCCGTGTCGTCCGGCCCATTCCGGTACGGTGCATCGAACGTTCGCGTGACTGAGCCAAGACTGCCTTCGACCAGCACCCCGGACGACACAGGCTTCGTCGTCAGCTCGTCCCAGCGGATGTTGTGGGCCTGGTGGTTGATGCCCAGCGGCCGCAGCTCCTGTGAGAGGGCGGCCGCCTTTGCCCCCACGATCGAGCCCACGCGCCGCACCTCGTCGAAGCGCTGCCACATCCATGCCGGGTTGATGTTCCCGCACGCACCGTTCAGGTAGATGCCAGTCGTATCCCCGCCAATCACCTGTTCTATCACGCGACAGGCCTCGCCCGGCCACTCCGCGCTGATCTCCAGGTTGTCGCGCTCCATCGTCGTTGGGTGGCAGGCGTAGCGCGCCACCGTAGCGACATTCCGGCCATCGGCCGTATCCGCCGCCAGCACGTCGAGACGGTGGTTGATGGGCCAGTCAGGGTGACGGCGGTTCTGGGCGACGCTCGAAAGACCCGTGACACCGTACTTGAGCCGCCCCTCGACAGCACCTCGATGCGCGACCCGCACCGCGCCCGCGATTTTGCGTGCCATCTCCTCCGTCAGCACCGGCTCGCCGCTCCCGCGTACCCCTGCCGGCCCCGCGTGCGTGTGCGTGGCCGCGACCATCACACTTCCGGGCGCGATCCCGGGACGCTCCGCGATGAGTTCGCGGGCGCGCGCCACCAGCCTGCGCCCAACGCCGATCAGATCGCAGACCACGAGCGCCAGTTGTGTGACGCCGTCGTCCAGGTACAGGCAGCGCGCGAACAGCGGGTCATGCACGCCGAGCGACACATCCGTGCGCCCGCCATACCCGTCGAGGGCCGTGCCCACGGGCGGAGTGATGTCGATCGCCGATGCACCAACGCGAAGCATGCTGGCGGCGAATCATACGGGCTGTCTTCGCCCAAATCCTAATGAACCATGGAGACACGGAGTCACAGAGATCAACAAAAGGTTCTCCGTGTCTCCGTGGTTTCTCATCGCTCGCCTTGACGCGGGAGCCTGGGAGCGGGAAAGTGCGGGTGGACAACTGAATATCAGGCTAGGGCCTCCCGATTGCGGGAGGAGCAGGGGCAAGCCGGTGTGACGCCGGCGCTGTGCCGCAACTGTGACGGGCCGCATGCCCGGAGCCAGAAAACCCTCCCTCGCCGCTGAAACCGAGCACACCTTCGCGCGAAAGGGTCGGAACGATGAGCAATTCGACATAGCCCCCGCCGCACGGCGGGTTTTTGATTCCCGCCCGGACTGATGCCGCACCCGCGGCCCTTCCGCGGAAGGGCCGCGCCATCCCCCGGGGGACACAATGCGCAGGCTTCTTCTCACCCTCGCCGCCGTCGCGGTGGCGCTTCCCATCTTCGCCGTGGGCGCCGCCTTGCCCGCGAACGACGCCGTCGCGAAAGGCTCTGCCTTCATCCATGTCTCGCTCGCGGCGGACGGCTCCTACGGCTCGACCAGCGCCGGCCAGAACATGGACGCCATCCTCGCGATCCGCGCGTCGGGTTTTGACCCGGCCAAGGACCGGCGCGCGGGCGGCCAATCGCCGGCGGATTACCTCGTCGCCAACGCTGGCGCCGTCCCGACCGCCGCGGGAGCGGGCAAGGCTGCCCTCGCCGCGAAGGCCCTCAGCCTCGACCCGAAGGCCGTTGGCTCCACGAACCTCATCGCGAAGATCACGTCCGCCCTCAACGGCACCGCTGGCCGCTACGCCGCCGACGACTTCGGCCAGTCGCTCGCCATTCTTGGCCTCGCCTGCACAGGTAACGCCGTCGATGCCAAGGCCGTGACCGCGCTGAAGGACGCACAACTCGATTCCGGCGGCTGGGGTTTCGACGGCTTCGCGGACGCCGATACCACGGGCATCGCTATCCAGGCATTGATCGCCGCTGGCGTGGCGAAGACCGACCCCGTCGTCGCCGCGGGGCTCGCCCACCTGAGGGCCACGCAGGCCGCTGACGGCGGATGGGGCTACGACCCCGCCGCATCGAACGCGTCTTCCACCGCCTTCGCCCTCCAGGCGCTCCTCGCCCTCGGCGAGGATGCCGAGTCCGCCGCCTTCACGAAGGGATCGAATACGCCCGTTTCGTACCTGCTTTCGCAGCAGCTCCCGGACGGATCGTTCGAAGGCTTCGACCCGCTCTTCGCGACTAACCAGGTTGTGCCCGCGCTGGCTGGCCGCACCTTCTGCAACGCGGCCGACACGCCAATCACGCGCACCCGCCAGCCCGCCGCCACCCCGACGCCCATCACCACCGTCCCCGTGCCGTCCACCGCCACCACCACGGCGCCTGCGACGGTCGCCCCGGCACCGCCCTCCACCGGCACCGGCGTGCCCACTTCCAACGGCAGTAGCCTCAATGCCCTCATCGTCATCTGCGCAGCCATCGTCCTCTCCACCAGCGGCGCCGCCCTTGCTCTTCGGAGACGTTGATGCCGAACCAACCAACGCAGGAGCCGTGGCCCTCCGTGACCACTGGCACCCCCAGTAATGTTTCCTTACCGCGACGCACGTCTGCCCCTCTCCACGCCAGTGGAGAGGGGACCGGGGGGTGAGGGGTGCACACACTTGCGTGGGTCGCGTGGGTGCTCCTGGTGATGACCGTCGGTCTCATCACCAACAACCCGTACTATCTCGCGATCGTCTTCCTTTCCGTCATCCTCGTCGCCGTCCTCGCCCCGCAGACGGGCACGAACGTGGTCAGCTTCCGGGCGTTGGCCCTCTTCGGCGTCAGCCTCTACGCCGTATCGATCCTCATCGCCGTCATCAACGGCAACTATGGCGACCACATCCTCTTCACCATCCCCGGACCGGACCTTCCGGACTGGCTTGGCGGCCTCCGCATTGGCGGACCCGTCTCGAGCGAGGGACTCGTGGCCGCCAGCATCCGGGGGCTCGCCATCCTCACCGTGTTGCTCGCCTTCGGTGTGTTCAATGGCGCCGTCAGCCCCCATCGCGTGCTCCAATCCGCGCCCGCGGCGCTCTTCCACGCCGGCCTCGTCCTCACTGTCGGCCTCACGCTGCTGCCATCGACGATCCAGGACGTGCGCCGCATCCGCGAGATGCGTGCCCTCCGCGGCGCTCGCACAGGCGTGCGCGAACTGCCCGCGCTCGTCGTCCCGTCGGTGATCAACGGTCTCGAGCGCTCCATGCGGCTGGCGGAGGCAATGGAGGCGCGAGGGTACGCCGCCTCTGCCCCGAACTCGCGGGCGCGCGATGCCCTGGGCGCCGTTTCCGTTCCGTTGCTCATCGGCGCCGCCTGGGGCTGGTACTACTACGAGTGGGCTCGTGCCATTTCCGCCGTCGCCGCGCTCGCGGGCATCGCCGTGCTCGTGGTGTGGATCTGGTCGACCTCTCGCGCCACGCACACCACTCGCCTCCACCGCGAGCGTGTCCATCCGCTGGACCGCGCGTTTTCGCTCGGTTCCGCCGCTCTCATCGCGCTCACTGTGGCGGGCGCGGCGGGCGGCTGGCTCGACCTCAAGTACAACCCCTTCGCGGACCTCCCCTGGCCGGAGTTCAGCCCTATCGGCGCGTCCATGGCACTCGCCTGCGCGTGGCCGGCGTTGCGCATGGCCCTCGTCCCGATCCGGGCATCCTCTTTTCGCGCGGAGTCTGCGCGTTCGCCCGAGGCGGTGCGCACATGATCGCCTCCCTCCATGGCCTCGGTTACCGCTACCCTTCGGGCACCAGCCCGGCGCTCGACTGCGTAGGACTAGACGTTGCCGAGGGCCAATTCGCCCTCCTCGCGGGGCCGTCCGCGGGTGGCAAATCAACCCTCTTGCGAGTCTTCAACGGCCTCGTCCCGCAGTTCCACGGCGGGACCCTCGGCGGCACAGTCACCGTCGCCGGGCTCGACCCGACGCGCACCCCCGCCCGCCGCATGGCCACGGTCGCCGGCATGGTATTCCAGGAACCCGAGTCCCAAGCGATTACGGACATCGTCGAGGACGAGATCGCCTTCGGCATGGAGCAGCAGGCGTTCGATCGGGAGACCATGCGCCGCCGCCTCGATGCCGTGCTCGAGCAGCTCGCCATCGAACACCTCCGGCATCGTGCACTCGCCACCCTCTCCGGGGGAGAGCGCCAGCGCGTGGCAATCGCGGCCGTCCTCGCCCTCGAGCCGCGCATTCTCCTGCTCGACGAGCCCACCTCCCAGCTCGACCCCGGCGGCGCCGACGCCGTCCTCGCCGCACTCGACGCTCTCCACCGGGAACGCGGCCTCACCGTGCTACTCGCCGAGCACCGCCTCGAACGCCTCCTGCCCCGCTGCGACACCGTCATCGAAGTCGAATCCGGTCGCGTCCGCACCCTCAGCCCCCGCGCCGCCGCCCGCGAGCTGCGCGCCGTGCCCGCGGTCTGCCGCCTCGCCCGACTCCTCCACCTCGACCCCATGCCGCTCACCGTCGAAGATGCGCGGGCCCTCCTCGCCCACCGCAAAATCCAACTCCAATACCTCGAAATCGGTCATATACGCAGAGATCGTCTCCCCCTCTCCACCGCGGTGGAGAGGGGGTCGGGGGGTGAGGGGGCGCCCGGCGACGAGCTCCTCCGAGTCACAGGTCTTACCGCCGCCTATGGCGACCTGCGCGCCCTCCATGACGCCACCTTCACCCTGCGCGAGGGCGAGGTCATCGCCCTCCTCGGCCCGAACGGCAGCGGTAAGTCGACCCTCTTCCGCGCCCTCTCTGGGCTTGTCCAGCCGGTCGCTGGCGAGGTCTTGCATCGTGGCCGACCCGCCGCCCGCGGCGTCGCCGACCGTACGGCCTTCGCTGGCCTCGTCCCCCAGGACCCGGCCATCGCCCTCTATCGCGAGACCGTGCGCGAGGAGGTCGCCGAGACCGCCCGCAACCGCCGCCGGCCCACGCCCTCGCTGGAAGATTGGGGGATCGCTCAGCTCGCCGACCGCAACCCTCGCGATGTGAGCGTCGGCCAACAGCAGCGCATCGCCATCGCCGCCATGCTCGCGCACGAGCCGCGCGTCTGGATGTTGGATGAGCCTACGCGCGGGGCCGACGCCGCAGCCAAGCAGTGGCTGGCGGACCGTCTCGCCAGGCACGCCGCCGCGGGCGGCGCCGCCATCGTCGCCACGCATGACATCGAGTCCGCCGCCCGTTTCGCGACGCGCGTCATCGCCCTGGACCACGGCGAAATCGTCCACGACCTCCCCGCGCGCCACGCATTTGGCAACAGCGGCCCCTTCCCCACCCAAACCGCCCGCCTCGTCCCCGGCGCCATCCTCCCGGAAGAGGTCGCCCCATGAATTCGCGGCGCTGCCACTTGGCGGCCGGCCGCGGCGGAGCGCAACTCCCCTCTCCCTCTGGGAGAGGGGCAGGGGGCGAGGGCGGGCTTGTTCCCCGAGCCAGCACCTTCGCTATTTGGCTCGTCTGTGCCATCTGCGCCGCCGCAATCGCATCCGCCCGCGCCGACGGCGAGGTAGGGCTTGTGATCGAGGAGGACGGCCAGGTCCGAACCTTCTGCGTTGCATTCGGCGGCGCCACCATCACCGGTGATGACCTTCTCGCGGCCGCGGGCGTCGCCTACGAGGACCTCGGCACGAACTCCGGCTCCGTCCTCTGTTCGATCGAGGACACCGGCTGCTTCGACGCGGGCAGCTACGACCAGTGCTGGTGCAAATGTTCGGGCT
>JBKKBS010000504.1:0-2534 GCA_046713815.1 Tepidiformaceae bacterium | reverse complement strand
TAGACGTGCGCGCCCTCGCCCCGGACGAGGGGGATTGGCGTCCCCCCCACGGAACGGAACGATCGCACGGGGCTGTTCACGCCCCCGGGGAAGAGTTGTTGGGCGGCGGCACGGATGACGGCGCTATCCATCGCTGGGAACCGTACCCCCGGACCGCAGTGCGAGGTACTCCTCGCGGATTTCGTTGCCCTGCTGATCGAACGCGGCCCACGGCACGGTCTCGTCCACGGGCGCCGGAACGGGCCGCAGCTTCTCCCAGAGCGCGGCTTCACGGCAGAGCGAAACGAATACGCTGCAAGGCTCGGGGCAGGGCACGTTGCCGTCTGTGACGAGGAAGTCTTCATCTGCAGCGTACGGGTCGAGCTTGTAGCGACCGTATTCGCCCGCGGCCCAGACGGGGACGCGGTTGCAGCGCGCGTCGCAAAGGGCCCAGCGGACGGCCTCGCGGCCATCGTGCGAGAGGTCCCGGGCGGCGGCGTAGCGGCCTTGCTGACGGTCGAGGACTTCGTCGAGTCGCACGATCCTCAGGCGCTTCGCATCCCACTGGAGCCAGTGCGTGGGGCCGAGCGGGTAGAGATCCTCGAGGATCGCCTCGATCGGCTCCACCTGGTCGCAGCGGGCGTACCAGCCCGTGGGCACGGTGAGGGCGGCGGAAAGCGGACGGTAGCGCCCGAGGTCGTCGAAGCGGCAGCGATCCGCAACCTCGTGCAGAGCGATCTCGTCGCCAATCATGGGGTCGCCGTTGTGGGCGAGGGGGTGGAGGATGAGGCCCTCCTCATCGCGGTGGATGCGGAACTGCCACCAGGGCATGCCCCAATCAACCCCCATGCCTCCGATGGGGAGTCTGTACTCCCGGGAAGGAGTCGAGCCCTTGCCGTTGCTGGGCGGGCGCTCGTGGGCGTGGGCCAACTCAAGGATGACATCGGCCACGCTTGGGTGGGTGCCGACGGCGCCGGCGTAGCGGAGCCGGCGGCCATCGCGGCGCGTCTCCGGGCCATCGAGGGCGAGGTCGGCGGGGATGGTCTCGCCCACATGCCAGCCGTCGGCGATGAAGAGCGGGACGACGACTACAGTCTCCGCAGTGGTCATCGCGAGGACGTCCTTCATGTTCGGTTCCTGGTCGAGGAAGACAGTGACGACTTCGCTGAACGGGCCGAGCGCGCGGGCTCGTTCCGCCTGCGCGTAAACGTTGCGCTCGGAGTCGAGGTTACGGGGGGTGCCGTGGCCGAGGACCGCGAGGGCGTCTCCCGGCTCGCCACCGGCCTCCAGCGCGCGCCGGGTGATGACTTCGGCGAGGGATGGGTGGGAGCCCACCGGCGGCGTGTAGCGCACCCGCATCCCGCGCAACTCCGTTACCTCGCCCGTGAGCGCCATCTCGCGGGGGATGACCTCGCTGGTGAAATAGCCGGAGGAGATGAAGACGGGGACGACGGTGATTTCCGTCGCCACAAACGGGTCGAGCGCGCGGGAGAGACCTGGCTCCTCCTTCCAGAAGCCGAGGCGCACCTCGTCGAAGAGGCCGCGCTTACGGATGGCGGCGGCGTGTTGGCGCACGGGCGCGCTCGAATCGGCGTTCAGGTGCGAGCCGTGCCCCACGAGCAGCAGGCCGCGGCTCATGGCCGGCGCTCGCGAGATTCTCGGGTCCGGCGCAGGGCGGCCTCCCGTTCGACGGCAGCCATTGTGGAACTGGACTGCGCGCGCGCGAGCAGTCGCGCCTCGCGGTCCCGGCGCGCCCAACGGGTAACGGTCCCCCAGCCGGGCCCGAGGGCCTCGGCGATGCGCGTCCGCAGCTCCTTCGCAAGTGTGGGCGAGGCGCCGCCCGTGGAGACAGCAACCTGGAGTTCGCCATCGCGGATCACGGCGGGCGTGAAAAAGGTACTTTCACCCTGGGCGTCGGCTACCAGTACGGGGAGACCGCGGCGGCGGGCGGCTTCGCCGATCGCGCGATTGACCGCGCGGTCGTCCGTGCAGCCAAAGACAAGCGCGTGGCCGTCGAGGTCTGCTTCAAGCCAGGCGCGTTCGCGGACAGTGACGTGGGGGGCGAGCCGGATCTCATCGACGACGACGGGCGCGACCACGGTGATCTCGAACTCAGCCTCCACGAGATTGCGCACCTTGCGCGCAGCCACGGCGCCGCCGCCCACGACGAGCGCACGCCCGAACGACGGTTGGAGGTCGAGCATGAGCGTCATCCCAGATCCTCCGTAACGGCGGCGATGAGGGAGTCGACTGACGGCTCGGCGGCTTCACGGTCGACGCGCCCAAAGGCCTGGACGACGGCTTTCGAGGCTTCGGGGCCGATGCTGACGAGCCTCGCGTCCCTGCGTACAGGTGTCTCTCCGAGCGCGTCGCGCAGATTGCGGGCGGCCGAACCGCTGGCGAAGGTGATGGCGTCCGCTTCGAGCAGGTCCCGGAGCACGGCCTCGGTGAGCGGCTGCTGGATGGTCTCGTAGGCGACCACCTGTTCGACAAGGCCGCCGCGGCGCCGGAGAGCGTCGGCGAGGCGGTCGTCCGTGAGGTCCGACACGGGCAGG
>JBKKBS010000503.1:0-3108 GCA_046713815.1 Tepidiformaceae bacterium | reverse complement strand
TGCCTTCGAGCGCTCGCCGATTCGGCTCGATCTTCCGCAGGTCGCAGCAGAGGTCCGGGTCGCGCATCCAGAGGGCGGCGCCGTACTGCGCTGATTGTTGTTCGTGCGTGAGCTTCGACTTGTAGCTCTGGACGTTGGAAAGACCCAGTGCCGGCGCCGCCTGCCGCATCGTCTCGTGCGTCTCCTCGAACAGGTAGTCGGTGTCGAGCACAAAAACATGCACGTTCGGCTTCAGTTGCGCAACCATATGCAGGATCGCCATGCCGCTGGCGCCACCGAAGCTCGCGCCCACGGAAAGGCCGTCCCCGAAGGTGTCCACCGCCCAGCGCACGATCTCCCGCGGGTCTTCGTTTTCGAAGTGCACGGAGAGCGCGACGATGTCGGTTGGCGCGAAAGTCGGAGCGGGCACGGGTCCTCGGCAAAGATGAGTGATTCACTCAACTTTATCAACAACCACGATTGCCGGCAACTGCTATTGTTGATAAAGTCACTCGTGTATAGATTCTTCCGTCCTCCCAGTTGCGGCGCGTCCCCAAGGAGTCCCTACCATGCCTGAAGTCGAAACCATCGTTTACTCCGACGACCCTGGCCGCCTCCTCCCGGTCCTGGAGAAAGAGCTTGAAGACTTTGAAACCGAGGCCACGCGTTACCTCAAAGGTGAGTGGGAGGAAACGAAGTTCATCGGCTTTCGCCTGAAGCAGGGCGTCTATGGCCAGCGTCAGCCCGGCGTCCAGATGATCCGTTGCAAGCTCCCCCTTGGCGGCGTTACGGCCGACCAGATGGACGCCTTCGGCGAAGTGACAGAGAAGTTCGCGCCCCTGCGCAAAGGCCATATCACCACTCGCCAGAACATCCAGATTCACCACATGCCCATCCTCAAGGCGGCCCAGGCGCTACACATTCTCGGCAGGGTCGGCGTTTCGACGCGCGAGGCCTGCGGCAACACCGTGCGCAACGTCACCGGCGACCCATACGCAGGCGTCAACGTCGACGAGCCGTTCGACCCCACACCCTACGCCGGCGCATTCGCGCGCTTCTGGCTGCGCAACCCGCTCACGCAGCTTCTGCCGCGGAAATTCAAGGTCGCCTTTAGCTCGAGCGAAAAAGACGTCGCCATCACTGGCATCCACGATCTCGGCTTCATCCCGCGCGTCCAGGACGGCGTCAAGGGCTTCAAAATGGTCGTGGGCGGCGGTCTCAGCATCATGCCGCGCAACGCACCGGTGCTCTACGAATTCGTCGAGATGGACAACTTCCTTCGCGTCTCCGAGGCCGTGCTGCGAATTTTCAACGCCGCCGACGAACTCCGGAAAAACCGCGCCAAGGCGCGCATCAAGTTCCTTGTCGATCGCGTGGGCATCGAGGTCTTTCGCGACATGGTGGACGGCGAACTCAAGGGCGACTGGGCGAAGGCCGACTACTCCCCTGAGCGCCTGCTCTACTTCGACGACGAGGAAGGTAACGCGCCCGCGAAGCTCGCCACCTACGCGCAGCCGAACGGCGACATGCGCGAGTTCACGGCCTTCGTCCAGATGAACGTGAAGGCCCAGCGCCAGCAGGGATTCAGCACGATCGAGGTCAAGGTCTACCGCGGCGACCTCAAGCCGGAGCAGTTCCACGGACTCGCCGAAATCATGCGCAAATACTCAGGGGGCCGCGCGCGCACGACCGTCCAGCAGAACCTGGTCCTCCGCTGGGTGCGTGACGAGTCGTTGTACGAAGTCTTCCACGCGCTTAAGGGCCTAAACCTCGCTGGCATCGGTCCGCGGACGATCACCGATCTCATCAGTTGCCCCGGCACGGACAGTTGCAAGCTTGGCATCACCAGTTCCATGGGCCTGAACGGCGCAATCACGGAGCGCGTCGTAAGCATGAACATCGACGACCCGCTCACGCGCAAGATGCACATCCACATGAGCGGCTGCCCGAACAGTTGCGGCCAGCACCATATCGCGAACATCGGCTTCCACGGCGCCGCGATGAAAGTCGGCGACAACCAGCTTCCCGCCTACCACATGTTCGTCGCTGGCAACTACGAGAACGGTGAGATGCGCATCGGCACGCAACTGAAGGTGCGCATGCCCGCCAAGCGCACGCCCGACGCGGTCGAGCGGCTCGTCAAGCTCTACGAACGCGACCGCGTCGATGGCGAAGAGTTCAACGCCTTCTTCGACCGGGTCGGCGCTGCCGTCTTCGAAAAGGAAATCGCGGACCTGACCATCCCCGGCGAATTCACCGACGACAACCAGGGCATGTTCATCGACTGGAGCAAATTGGACCGCTACCAGCTCCAACGCGGCGAAGGCGAGTGCGCGGTGTGACGCGTTCCGGTTCGAGTAGCGGCCGTGAGGTGAACCTATCCTATCTGTTGCGAACCGTGCCTAATGGCGAAGATCTCGACGCGGTCCACAAACAATTCGTAGAGGACTCGATAGTCGTCGACGATCAATTCGCGCACGAGCGCTAGCCCGAATTCCGGTACCACGCGGCCCGACTCCGGGAAGTCCTCCAACTGGTCCACTCGTTTCACGACTCGGACGCGTAGGCGCTCTGCAGATTCCCCAGACAAGTCTCCACGACGCTGGACGAATCGCCTGGAGATCCCGAGTGGCGTCGGGCATCCAAAGAACCTGCACTCATTCGATCCCAAGGCGCTGTTTGAGTTCAGAATGGGTAACAGCCTCGTCGTCATCGCGGGGCCGCTGGAGACGAACCCAGACGGCCTTCACGAATCCAACTCGTAGTCGACATCGTCCCACGTGGCATCGTCGGGCAGGGCCTCCGCAACGTTCCGCATGATCTGCTTGATCGGGGGCAGCTCGACGGTTGCTTCCATGCTGCCCGTCTATCACCAGACGCGAATGCGCCTTCAGGCGTCGCATTCGCGGCTATAACGCGCGGGCCACATGAACGACGGCTGTCACCGTGACCGTGTCCTGGCCGACTGTATACAGGATGCGATAGTCACCAACGATGAGTTGGCGCACGCGACCCAGCCGATACTCTCCAACGATCGACCCGCCACGGGGAAAGTCAGGATCTGGGCGATTCGCTGCACGATCGCACTGATTGTCCGATCCACAGTCTTCGGAGTGCGCGGTTCAAGGT
>JBKKBS010000502.1:0-2701 GCA_046713815.1 Tepidiformaceae bacterium | reverse complement strand
GACTTGTTGCTCCGCGTGCGAAGCGTGCTCTCCCCAACGGCTAGCACCGCCTGAGACAGTCGTCCCACGCCGAATGGTGCGGTTGTCCCTTGAAGCCGGGAGCGTCCGTCCCGTAGCGTCACGGTATGGCTTCCACTGAAGAACACCTGCAGCGATGGCGAGCGGCCAATCTCATCGACGACGCAACGGCCGAACGCGTGCGCACGTTCGAGAAGGTCCGCACGAAGTCATCAGACGACGAGTCCCGGCCGGGGGCGCTAGAAGCGTCTCTCTATCTCGGGGTGATCGCCGCGACTGTGGGGGCGGCCTTCCTCGTTGGACAGAACTGGGAGGAGCTTGACGGCTGGGCGCGCATTGCTGCGCTCGTGTTGCCGGGGCTGCTCGCGATCCTCGCCGGAACGGCCCTGCTCGCCACGAGCGAAGCATCGCTGCGGCGCGCTGGACAGGTGGCCTGGCTGGCGGCCGTCGCGCTGCTGGCTGGCGGGGTTCTCGTTGCGGCGCGGGAGGTTGGGGGCGGAACAACCGTATCGGATACAGAGTCGCGCAACGCGTTGATGGCAGCCGGGCTTGTCGCGATGGCGCTGTCCGTGACCCTCTGGGTCTTCTCCCCATCCGAAGCTCAGACACTCGCTATCGCGGGCAGCATAGTGTTCCTCGCGCAGGTGACGGGTAACTGGCCGGATGAGTTCGATCCGACGGTGGCGGGCATCGTGCTCTTCGCCCTCGGCGGAGCCGGGCTGACGGCGGTCACGCTGGGACGGTTCGAGCCGCGCCTTGCCGGGCAGGTGTATTTCGGATTGCTGGCGGCGGCCGGACCGTACGAGGCCGGGCTGGACGGGAACGTGCCGTGGGCGGAATTCCTTACGTTTGCCGTGGGCGCCGGCCTGATCGCGCTGGGCGTCTGGCGTGGTCACTTCGGCCCGACCGCGGCCGGCGTGGCTGTAGTCTTCGTAGCGCTGGTGACGTATGTCTTCGAACACTTCGAGGACGAGATTGGGGCGCCCGTGGCACTGATGGTGAGCGGCGGAGTGGTGGTTGCGGGCGTGTTGTTGCTTGTGGTGCTGCGGGGCTTCCTGGCGCAAAGGAGGCTGAGATGAAGTCGCGGCTGCTGGTGGCGGGCGTGCTCCTGGGGCTGGCCGCGATCGTCGTCGTGCCGTTGCTCATCTTCCAGTTCGGGCGGCACGACCCATCGCCAGCGTCGCTAACCGACCAGCCCAACCCGGCCATTCCGGGCGAGATCCTCTACTTTGACGAGGACGGGTGTGTGGTGCGGGCGAAGGCGTCGGGAGAGGACACGCGCGTCGCCACATGCGACATTTCCAGCTCGCCCGCGAGCTTCGTCACATGGCTCGGTCCGGACACGATCGCCGTCGCGCAGAGCAACTTTGGAAAATTTGGGCCGCCAGGCGGGACGTTCGCCGTCAGCACGCTGAACCTGCGCACGGGCGATCGGGGCACCGGCAAAGTCGAGTCGTCCAGTGAACTCACTTCCTTTGGTGGCCCCCAAGCGCAGGAGTCGGTGCACGGCGAGCGTGTTTCCGTGTCACCATCGGGCGAGGTCACGATCCTCGCGGGCACATCGAAGACGGAGATCGCGGACTTCGATGTGGCCGAGTACCGCACGCCGCAATTTCTTACATGGTCGCCGGATGGGGAATGGATGCTGCTGTCGTACTGGGATGACGACAGTTCGGAGCTGTGGGTGTTGTCGCGCAACGGCAAGACTCGCGGGACGCTCTCGAGCGGGCTGAGGCAACCGGTCGCGTCGTGGTACATCGAGGGGCAGGGAGCATGGCCGAAGGTGGAGATCGAATTCACGGAGTAGTCCCCTCACCCCCGGGCCCTATACGTCGTAAGTGGGTCGAGCGGGAGTCGATCGGTTCGCAGCGGCCATTTTCAAGACAGGGAGCGACGATCCCGTCGAGCGGCCCATTCTCAAGGCAGAGGGATCAGACGCCGGCGTAGCTGTGGAGGCCGGTGACCCAGAGATTGACGGCGAAATAGGTGAAGAGCACGAGCCCATACATGACAACGAGCCACCACATGGGGTCGGGCCGCCAACCGCGGCGGACGCGCTCGGGCACCAATTTACGGATGCCGGGAGCGCCGGCCACGCTGCCGCTCCCGGCGCGCGCGTGGAAATAGGCGGCGATGGAGAGCCAGGTGACGAGGGCGCTTGTCTCCTTGGGATCCCAGCCCCAGTAGCGGCCCCAGGCATCGTTGGCCCACCAGGCGCCGAGGGCGATGCCGAGCCCGAGGAGCGGGAATCCGACCATCACGGCCTTATTGGCGAGGTCGCCAGCGGCGTTGGCCGAGGGGAGCATGGCAAAGCGCCGATTCCCGGCGCCGCCCTGGGCGAGGTAGACGGCCGCGCCCGCGAAGGCGACGGTGAGAATAGCATATGAGGCCATCATGCAGCTCACATGGACGGTAAGCAGACGCCCGTTCTGGAGCGCGGGGATGAGTGGCACAACGCGGGAGGGGAAGAGCGTGGCGATGCCGAGCATTGCGATCACGAGGGGCATGGCGATGACACCCATGCGCCGCAGGCCGGTGAGGGTCTCGAAGGCGAGGTAGGCGGCGGCGATGCCGAAGGCGAAGGCCACCGTGAACTCATACATGTTCGAGAGGGGCGTGTGATCGATGGCTGCCCAACGCGCGGCTATGGCCCCCGCGAGGGCGAGTACGGTGAAGCCCGTGA
>JBKKBS010000501.1:0-4457 GCA_046713815.1 Tepidiformaceae bacterium | reverse complement strand
CCACCAACGACCTTGCAGGAATAGACGTGCCGGTACTCGTCATAACCGCCGACAAGGACACGCTCATCCCACCGGAGGCGACGAAGCCACTCGCCGAAGGTATCCCCAACGCCCGCTTCGAAACGATCGTGGGTGCTGGCCATCTCTCGAGCCTGCAATCGGCACCAGAGTTCAACGCCCTGCTCGAACAGCACATCGAACGGGTGAAGCAATCCGAGCACGAGGGCGGCCGCCGCCTGCCCCGCGGCATTCGCAGCGCGCCGTCGCCGTAGTCGCGGCCTGCGGCTAAACTGCTGCTCCATGGCCTCGATAGCGGTGATTGGTTCCGGCGCCGTCGGTTGCTACTACGGCGCGAAGCTCGCAAACGCGGGCCACGACGTGCGCTTCCTCATGCGCCGCGACCTTGATCGCGTGCGCCAGTCCGGCCTCGACATCCGCAGCTACCAGGGTGACTTCCGCGTGCACCCCTGCCAGGCGTTCGGTAGTTCCGCCGAGATAGGAGCGGTCGACTGGGTGCTCTGTTCGCTCAAGGCCACCGCCCTCGGCCAGGCGGTTGACCTCATCAGGCCCTGCACCGGCCCGGAGACGCGCATCGTCGCCCTGATGAACGGCCTCGGCGTCGAGGACTCCCTTGCGGAGGCGTTCGGCGGTGAGCGTGTCTTTGGCGGCATGGCCTTCGTCGGCATCAACCGCGACGACTCCGGCGTCATCCACCACCTCGCCTCGGGTCGCGTTTCCATCGGCCACTTCGAAGATGACGCGGCCGAGAACGAACGCCTCCGCGCACTCCTCGCATCTGGCGCCATTGAAGTCGCCGTCGCGCCGAACCTGCTCTACGCGCGTTGGGAGAAGCTATGCTGGAACATCCCGTTCAACGGCCTCAGCGTCGCCGGCGGTGGGCTCGGCACGCAGGCGATGATGTCCCACTCCCACCTGCGCGCCATGGCCGAACGCGCCATGCGCGAAGTTGTCGCAACCGGCAACGCCGACCTCGCGGCCCACGGCAGCCCCGCCCGCCTCGATGCGGAGGCGGTGGTCGAACAGCTCTTCGTGGCCACCGGCAGCCTGCTCGACTACAAGACGAGTATGGTCATTGACTTCCTGCTGGGCCGCGAACTCGAGGTGGAGGCGATCCTCGGCGAACCGTGCCGGCGAGCCGCCGCGCTCGGCGTCCCGGCGCCGACGATGACCGATCTGCACGCCCTCGTCCACGCCGCCGACCAGCGCGCCCGCGGCCTCATGCGCACCGCCAGCATGTAGTGGGCGTGCATTTGGGTCACCCTGTGTGCCCGCCCGGGACTAAGCCGCGCGTCAGCAAGCGGCCCTGCCTATCATCCAGCGCAAGGCGAGCGCGTGGTCGGCCACTCGCGTCCCGTGCTGGGTTTTGCGCCGAAATCTGGCACGTACGCCAGTAGTGGATCGGTCGCGCCCGTCATACGGTTGCACTATGCTACCGGCGCTTACACAAGGAGGCCGAATGTGGATATTCGCGACGTGTTGATCGACGGCATCTCCCAGATGAACGAATGGATGGACGGGGCGCTCGACGGGCTGACCCCGGAACAGGTCAACTTTTTGCCCGCCGGCAACGCCCTCAGCATCGGCTTTAACGCATGGCATGTGTTCCGCACACAAGACAACATTACGAACTTCGTCTTCCGCAAGCAGCCCCCCATCTGGATGGCGCAGGGCTATCTGGAGAAGCTCGGGCTGCCCAAGGTGGAGCAGGGCACGGGCATGGAGATGGAGACCGCGCGCAACATTCAGATCGCCGACCTCGCCCTCCTCCGCGAGTATGGCCAGGCTGCCGGCAAGGACTGCGTCGCCTACCTGAAAGACGTGGACATGGACTCTCTCAACGAAGTCCAGATGATTAAGCCCCTTGGCGAAATGCCCCGCTGGAAGGT
The DNA here is from genome assembly GCA_046713815.1 of Tepidiformaceae bacterium. Taxonomy (GTDB): domain Bacteria; phylum Chloroflexota; class Dehalococcoidia; order Tepidiformales; family Tepidiformaceae; genus JBBDMZ01. The sequence continues at coordinate 2,550 of JBKKBS010000501.1, read as the reverse complement.
CTTCCGCCAGGTCTGCATGACCCACGGCTTTATGCACCTCGGCGAAGTGAACGCCGTGAAAGGCCAGCTTGGATTGGGCTTCTTTATCTAGAACCTTGCATCCGCTACTGAGGCGGACGCTGCGAGCGAAGGAACGCCTCCACGTCGAGTACAACCTCTTCGCCCTTCGGGAGCGGCCGGTCCGGCGCCAGGTCATCGTCACCGGCCGTATCCATGGCCGTCTCCAGGCGCTGCACGTAATTGCTGATTTCCGGGTTGGCGCCCACCGCCATGTTCACCTCGTTTACGAACCGATCGCCCTTCAGACCGAGTTCCGAGAGGTCCCACTGCATGTCCACCAGCACCTGCAGACGATCGAGCAGGGCGGCCGTCGCCGGCGGGTTCTCGTTCGTCGTGAGGTAGTGGGGCACGTTCGCCCAGAGGCTGGCCGCGGGGATGGACGCCGTCCGCAAGCGCTGATGCAGGACCCCCAGGATGCCCGTGGGGCCCTCATAGCGCGACGTGGTGAGGCTCAACCGCTTTGCCACCTCCGGGTCGAGCGCCGTGCCCGTGACCCGCGTTGGACGCGTGTGCGGCACGTCCGCCATCAGCGCCCCGAGCGACACACAGAAGTTAATCTTGAGTTGCTTGAAGAGCGACGCGTACGTCTCTGTGAACGTCCGCCATCGCAAATCGGGCTCGACGCCCAGCGCCACGACGACATCGTGCGCGCCGATCGGGTTTCGCGCGTAGAGGAACTCGTTCTTGGGCCACGCGACTTCGCGGTTGCCGCGCGCATCGACCGTGACGTGCGGCCGTGTCGAACGGAAGTCGAAGAACGGTTCCGCGTCGCAATAGGCGAAGCGGCGCGCGCCCAGCCGCGTGGCCACGAACTTCGCCGCATTCGTGGCTGCCGAGGCCGCGTCGTTCCAGCCCGCGAAAGCGATCACGGCGACCGGGTCGTGTAGTTCGGGCATGCGCTCGATGGTGAGATGATCCACGCACTGAGCTTACCAGCCTCCGCAACCGCCCGCGCGCCCGGGGGCGGCGTGCCGTGCGAAACGTCGGCCCGATACGTTTCAGCGGTTCAACATATGCAGATCATCATCGTGTTCACGGGAAGTGGGATCACCTCCGCTACGCGTCATGGTGCGTCAGAACTTCCCGCGCTGGGGACATACCTCATGCCACATCGCGTCCAGTGCCCGAAAGTCCGCATGCCATCGCGGAGCGTGCCTCGGACCCGTGGCCCGGCCGCAGCTTCCGCACGACCGGCCCCGCAGCCTACCATGCATGTGGGCCCGTAGCTCAGTTGGCAGAGCAGCGGACTTTTAATCCGTCGGTCGAGAGTTCGAGTCTCTCCGGGCCTACCATCGACTCCGCAATTCCACTCAAGACGGAGACCGAACGCTCCATCTATTCGGTGTCGCGAGGCTCCTGGGTGAACGGCCGCTCATGCGACCTTCTGTGGGTCCTGAGTCGAGGCGTATTTTGCGGGATTCTCGTTGTGGTTCTTGGTAGAGGTCGATGGCCTGTGCGAGTTCGCGCATGCTGCGAAACGCTCCGCGACGGATGCGTTTGTTGGTGATCTCGGCGAACAATCGCTTGACCAGGGCCACGATGCAGATGTTGGCGTGAAGTGGAGGTGATAGCGGGGGGACCAAGGACGACAATTCCCGCACACGCGACAGTGGCCTCCCGTGTCGGAACGGTTGACGGGTCTCCTTTCCGCCTGCTTGCCACCATTGGCGTGCCCTTGCACAGTGGATGCTCATCTACTGGAGGTCTCCCGCATGACTCTCGACTACTCGGAAGCTACTCGCGACGCCCGCCGTTCGGCGGAGGGCATGGTGGACCGTCTCGCCAACCGTTTGGGCAGCCACGCGCGCTCGGAGGTCGTCTTTGGCGACCCGGTGACACAAGGTTCCGTGACCGTCATCCCCGTGGCGAAGGTGCGCTGGGGATTCGGCGGCGGTGCTGGGGCTGGTAGCGATGACGGCAAGGAAGGCGAAGACTACGGGGAAGGTGGAGGGGCCGGCGGCGGCGTGAGCGCCACGCCCGTGGGCTTCATCGAGATCAGCAACGGCCAGGCAGAGTTCAAACCGATAAAGGATCTCGTGGGCCTCTGGCCGCTGATCCTGGCAAGTGCCGTCGGCGCCTGGATCGCCCTCCGCGGCCTGCGTGGCCTCTTCCACTAGGGAGCACATGCCCGCGAGACCGCGGCCCGCTGCCCTCCGCGGTCACACCCGCGCCAGTCGCCACGCCCCTGCCCGTTGGGCGTGCCCCCGCGATCGAGCCGCGCGGCTTCCCCTTCGACCCGGCGGCCAGGCTCGGCCTCGTCACGGGCATGGCGGGTAAGCGATCGCTCCAGTGCGGCGAGCAGGCCCAGGCAGCGCCCTCTCACCCCCGAGTACTCCAGCAACGACCAGCCCTCGGCCGACCCCGTCGTCGCCAACCGCTCGGGGTGGAACTGCCGCGTGCACGTCGAGTACGAGGGGCTGCCCGCGGCCCCCCGCGGCCACACCCGCGCCAGTCGCCACGCCCCTGCCCGTTGGGCGTGCCCCCGCGATC
>JBKKBS010000500.1:0-3838 GCA_046713815.1 Tepidiformaceae bacterium | reverse complement strand
CACCCCCGGCCACGTCGCCATTGGCATCTACTCGGCGGGCGAACGCGCGATCATCGTAGGCGACGCGAGCCACCACCCGGCGCAACTTGATCACCCGGACTGGTCGCCAGGATTCGACATCGACCCTATACAATCCGCGAAGACACGCGACCGCCTCTTCGACATGGCGGCCGACGACGGCCGCACCTGGATCGCCGGGCACTGGCCCTTCCCCGGGATGGGCCGCATCGTGCGCCTGGACGGCCGCCGGACGTTCCAGGCCCTTTGACCAGCGGTTTCCCTGAGCGCGGGCGAACGGTAGCGTGGCAGTGATGCGACCGCGTGCATTGGCGCTTGCCCTCCTCGCGTTTGGCGGACTCTTCGGGACGGGTCACCCGGGCGCCGCCGCTGGGGACATCCAGGTAGTCGTCACCAGCAGTGACGATAGTGTCGTCGCGGGCGAGAGCGTCTGTCCTCATGCATCGAAATGCACCCTCCGCAGAGCGATCGAGCTGGTGAACGCCTACACCTCCGACGGCGCCGCCACGATCACCTTCGACCCGGCCGCTTTCGACCCCGGCACCGGCGGCGCGATCGACGTGCTCGCAACGCCGCTTCCGCCGGTCACGCGTGATGGCGTCACGATTGACGGCACGGGGGCGAGCGTACATCTCGACGGCAAGACCCTCGCCGAAGCCGGGGACGGCCTCGTGATGCGCGGCGCTAGCGGGATCGTACGTGCCATCGCGGTTCATGGGTTCGCTGGCGCCTGCATCACGTTGAGCGGAGGCGGCGGACTTGCGACGGGGAACGCCGTGGGCGATTGCGCCACCGGGATCGTGGTGACAGGGGAAAGCTCGGCGGTTCGCGGCAACAAGGTCGGCTTCACGGCCGGAGGAGAGCCCTCCGCGACGACCATCGGGGTCCTCGTACTCGCGCGCGGCGCACGCGTCGGCGACGCCTCAACAGGGCCGTCGGCGGCGAACACTCTCGGCAACGCAGCGACGGGCGTACTCGTGGGAGAACCGTCCGGCGCGGAAATCAACGATATCGAGGTCGCGGGAAACATCCTGGGTAAAGCTCCATCTGGCTCAGCCGCCCCGTTGGGCGCCGGCATCGTCGTGCAACCGCCGGCCATGGGCGTGCGCATCGTGGCGAACACCATCGCCAATGCAGGCAGCGCGGTAGTCATCGCGCACGGTGGGGGGGATGCGAAGTCGGCGGGCAATGTCATCTCCGGCAACAGGTTCGAAGCCATCGGCGGGCAGTCGATCGACCTCGGAGGCAACGGCATCCGCGAACTCAACGATGCGGACGATACCGACACCGGACCCAACGATTTGTTGAACCACCCCGTTATCTCCCGGGCCGTGCAATCCCGCATCCAGGGGACGGCCTGCGCGGGTTGCCGGGTGGAGCTGTACATGGCCGCGCACACGCCCGGCGGGCAGTTCGACTACGGCACAAACCCCATTGCGGGGGGCATTTTCACGGCCTCCGAATCAGGCTTCTTCGAGTGGAACGCGCCGCCCCTCAGTCCCGGCCAATGGATCGTCGCGTTGGCCATCGACGAAGCCGGGAATACCAGCGAGTTCTCGCCCAGCTCACGCGTGGGCGCGGGCGTCGCGCAATGTGGTAACCTGGCCCTCGTGCACGGCTGGAACCTCATCGGCTACTTCGGCCAGGCGAGCTTCCCGCTCGGGAACATGTTTCCGCCCGACGGCAGCGAGACCAGCAAGGTCAGCGCCATCTATCGCCTGCTTGACGGCAGCACCAACTACCAGGCGTGGTTCAACAACGGTGGCCTCGGCCGCACGCTCAACACGCTCGAATCGGGCGAGGCCTACTGGATGTACGCGGGGCAACCGGCATCCATCAGCGGCGGTTTCTCCCTCACTGTTTCACTGCCCGTGGCGCTGAAAGCGGGCTGGAATGAGTTTGTCTATATCGGCGCGCCGGTCGACCCGCGCGACGCGCTGGCCAGCATCGCCGGCAAGTACACGGCCGTGTACAGGTGGGAGAACGGCCCGGAGGCACGCTGGCGCGCGTTCGACCCCGCTCTCCCTGCGTGGGCGCAGGGCGTCCAGACATTCGATTCGTGCGGCGCCTATTCAATCTTCGTGACCGAGGACACGACGCTTACTCCCCCGCAGCCGTGAGGGTGGACGCGCGTCGCACCCGTCGCTTACGCTTCCGGCTCCATTTCCTTTGAGTTTACGGGGGTGATCGGTGGCAATCGAAATTCGATCGTGCAAGGATCGCGAAGAAGTCGACCAGTACGGCAAGGTGGTCGCATACGTGTTCGCGGAATCGGACAAGGACGCGCTCGCCACCGAGATGAGCGGAACGCAGCCCGATTGGACAACCTGCGCCTGGGTCGACGGCAAGATGGCCACGACGATGGGGACGTTCCCCTTCACCGTGCGCCTCAACGGCGCGCCCGTGCACATGGGTGGCGTCACGGCCGTGGGGACGCTGCCCCAATTCCGCCGCAAGGGCTTGCTCCGCCAGGTCATGGGTCTCGGCTTCAACCAGATGCGCGAGCGCGGGCAGTCGATCGCCATCCTTTGGGCGAGCATGAGCGCGATCTACCAGCGCTTCGGCTACGGCTCAGCCAGCTCGGACGTCAAGTACAGTTTTGACCCGCGGTTCGCGGGCTTCGCCCTCCCCCAAGAACCGACTGGCCGCGTCGAACTCATGGAGAAAGAAGACGCCTATCCGGTGATTAAGCAGATCTACATCCAGTACGCGACGCCCCGCAACCTCCACATCCACCGCTCCAGCATCCTCTGGGACGTGGGCACCCTACGGCCCGCAAAGAAGGACCAGCCCGTCTACATCGGCGTCTACCGCAATGGCGACGGGGAAGCCCGTGGGCACATCGTCTACAACACCAAGAGCGCAGACTCGCCCGACCCAGGTCCGGACCAGGTGCTCAACGTCAAGGACTTCGTCTACCTCGACATGGACGCGTTCCGGGGACTCTGGGAATACATCCGCGGCCACGACCTCGTCGGGCGCGTCAACATTCGCGGCGCCTTCGGCGAAGACGACCCCGCCCGGGACCTGCTGATGGAGCCGCGGATGCTCAACCGCAAAGTGAACGACGGCATCTGGATGCGCATCGTCGATGTCGAGAAGGCGATCCCCCAGCGGCCCTACGGAGGCCGGGGCGCGCTCGTCTTCGAGATCCAGGGCGACACGATGTGCCCATGGAACGAAGGCGCCTGGGAGATGGAGACGAGTGGCACGGTCACGGAGGTCCACAAGAGCAGCCGTCAGCCGCAACTCAGCATGCCCATCAACTCCCTTGCCAGCCTCATGTCCGGCCACCGCAGCGCCACCGCACTCGCCCGCATCGGCCTCATCACCGCCCACGACGATCGCGCCCTCCCCGTCGCCGACGAACTCTTCCACACCGTCTACCCGCCCAACTGCCCGAACGGATTCTAGGGGCCGTTAGCTATTGGCTGTCGGCCATCGGCACAGTCCGAGCGCGAGTGTCAACGAGCATGCGGTCGTGCCGAATCCCGGGCCGTCCGCGGGAAATCGGACCAACGTCTCCCCTCTCCACTGTGGTGGAGCGGGGTCGGGGGTGAGGGGGTTACAACAGCTCCCGGACGCGCCCCGCGCGCTCGATGCTGGCGAGTACCTGCGGCTGCTCGTTGGTGATGTGGCGGATGAGGACCTCGGTATAACCCATCTCCCCGTACACCCGAAGCTTCTCCGCCACTTCCTCGACCGAGCCGTAGACCAGCGCCGACGGGTCGATGCCGCGGTAGCCACGTTCGATGATCGGTCCTACGACGGCGCTGGCGTCGGCTGAGTCGGCGGCGATGTACACGTCCCGCCGAAGGCC
>JBKKBS010000499.1:0-2672 GCA_046713815.1 Tepidiformaceae bacterium | reverse complement strand
AGCTTCAGCTGGCTGCATTTCTGCATTGGACGGGTAATCGGTTGCGTAGGGGGTATGCATGGTCAGCGTCTAAGCGAATGGGGTGGTGACCCCGGCCGACACGGTGGTCGGCGACTACCGCTTCGCGTGGAGTCTTTAGGGCGGCTCATGTCTTGGGCTGGTCGAAGTAGCGGCCGAGGAGCCATTGCATGACGTCGCGGCCGGTGACGACGGCGACGAGCTTCTGGTCGCTGAGCATGGGGATATGGCGGAAGCCCCCGTCGCCCATCTTGTTCAGTGCCGCAGCCATCGTATCGGTGTCGCGGAGGAGTACGGGGTCAGGGGTCATGTACTTCGCGACGGGCGCATCGAGCGCGCCCGAGTTGCCGGCTACCCGCTTGAGCACGTCACGATCGGTGAAGATCCCCACGACAGCATCACCATCGACGACAACGACCGCGCCGGAGCGTTCCTGCCGCAGCATGGCGATGGCCTCGGCGACGGTGGCATCCGGGGAGATCGTCTGGGGGCGGCTGAGGCGGACATCGCCGAGGAGTTGCGCGAGGTCGCTCTCCGACCCGACCTGGTAGGTGTCGGGCACGTCCAGTGAGCGAAGGTCAGTCATGCAGTTCTCGCAGGTGTCGACGCCTTCGATATTCTCGGCGCCACAACTGGGGCAGATGACAATGTTTGTTTGCTGGGTCTGCATGAAACCTCCGAAAACGCGTGGCCACCCGAGTGACATGACGGCGCGTGCCATAACGGTAGCGCGAGAAGCGTTTCGCGCGTGTTACGAGACCTCCCAGGTCTCCCCGCCAGACAGGATTGCTTCGAAGTTGGCGGGCGTCTTGGCCTTCGCGTCCTCGACTTGCTTCGTCAGGAGTTCGTCGAACGTTGGACGCTGGATCTCGCGGAAGATCCCGACGGGGACAGGGAAGGCAGGGTAATCCATGCCGACGAGGATATTCGCGAGCGTCGGATCGTCGAGGCCGCTGTCGTGGACGAGGAGGCCGTCGTCGTTTTCGACGTTCTCGACGATCTGAGGCTGGAAGCCATCCAGGCGGATGCCCTTTTCGAGCTGCTTGCCGAAGCGAAGCGGCTTGCCGTCCTCGATGTAGACCATGCGGTCCTGGCGGACCTCCTTATCGAGGAAGGCATCGAAAGCGCCGTCGTTGAAGATGTTGCAGTTCTGGTAGACCTCAACGAACGAGGTCCCCTTGTGTTGCGAGGCCTTGTAGAGAGTCTGCTCGAGGTGCTTCGTATCGCGGTCGGCGGTGCGGGCAACGAAAGTTGCGCCCGCGGCGAGGGCGATGCGGATAGGGTTGAGGGGCTGCTCCGTCGTGCCGTATGGCGACGACTTGGTGACCTTCCCGAATTCGGACGTGGGGGAGAACTGGCCCTTTGTGAGCCCGTAGATGCGGTTGTTGAAGAGGATGACGTTGAGGTCGATGTTACGGCGCATGGCGTGCAGCAGATGGTTGCCGCCGATGCTCAGGCCGTCGCCGTCGCCGGTGATGACAAATACGGTGAGCTCCGGGCGGGCTGCCTTCAGCCCCGTGGCGAGGGTGAGCGCGCGACCGTGGATGCTGTGGAAACCGTAGCTCTCGATGTAGTACGGAAAGCGGCTGGAACAGCCGATGCCGCTGATGAAGACGAGGTTCTCCCGCGGGATCTTTAGCTCCGGGAGCATCTTTTGCATCTGGGCGAGAATCGAGTAATCACCGCAGCCGGGACACCAGCGCACTTCCTGGTTGGAAACGAAGTCCTTACGCGTGAGGATTGGCAGGTCGTCGGTGATGACCTGGCCATTAGAACCCTTACCGTTGGAACCGTTGGTCTCGGTCATGGCTAGCCTCCACCCAGCACGGAGGCTGAGCCAAATCTGAGTTCGTAGGGTCCCGTAAGGCCGAGCACCTCATCGATCTTGGCTTCTATTTCGGCGATCTTGAACGGTTGTCCCGAAATCTTGTTGAAGGGCACCGCGGGGACCATGAACTTTCCGCGAATGAGCAACGAAAGCTGGCCCATGTTGAGCTCGGGGATGAGCACGTTCTTGTACTTTGCGAGCACTTCGCCAAGGTTGGCGGGGAAGGGGTTGAGGTAGCGCAGATGAGCGGAAGCGACGCTCTTTCCCTGGTTGCGGGCGTTTTCGGCGGCCGAAGCGATGGCGCCGTACGTCCCGCCCCAGCCGAGTACGAGCAGGTCCCCCTCGGAGGGGCCTGTCACCTCAAGTGCGGGGACGATGTCCACGACACGGGCGACGCGCTCGGCGCGGACGAGGGTCATGCGATGGTGGTTGCCGGGGTCGTAGCTGATATCGCCGCTGGATTCGGACTTTTCGAGGCCCCCGATGCGGTGCTCAAGCCCCTTCTGGCCGGGGACCGCCCAGGGGCGGGCGAGCGTCTTCGGGTCGCGCAGGTAAGGCTGAAAGTCGTCTGTCTTGGTGGCGTATTTCCACTCAAGTTTCGGGATGTCCTTGAGCGACGGGATCTTCCACGGCTCGGACCCGTTGCCGACGTAGCCGTCGCTGAGGTAGATGACGGGGACCATGTATTTGAGCGCGATGCGGAACGCCTCAATCGCCATGAAGAAGCAGTCGGAGGGAGTGCACGGCGCGATGATGACGACGGATGAGTCGCCGTTGCGGCCGTACATCGCCTGGAGGAGGTCGGATTGTTCTGTTTTGGTGGGCA
>JBKKBS010000498.1:0-2770 GCA_046713815.1 Tepidiformaceae bacterium | reverse complement strand
TGCCCCGGACGGCTGGAAGCTCGCGTGGTCGCGCATCGGCAGCGGCCCGCCCGTGTTCTACCTGCATGGCGTCAACGACCTCACCCGCCCGCTCGTGGACCCCGTCTTTGCTGCGGCGCTGGGACGCGCAGCAGCCAGTCACACGGTGCTCCGCTTCGAGCCGAGAGGTTGCGGGATGTCGCAGCGCGGCATCGCGGAGATGTCTCAGTCGATCATGTGCAGCGATATTGAAGCGGTGCTCGACGCGGCCGGCGTGGAACGCACGGATCTAGCGACGTGGGGCACGAACAGTCTGCTTGCCATGCCCTTTGCAGTCCGCAACCGCGCGCGCGTTAACCGGCTCGTCCTCGGCACATTGATCCCCCGTTGGCAGCTTGCTCCAGGGCTCTTCGCGTCCCTCACCGACCTGCGGGGCACGAACTGGGAGGCATACACAGAGACGGTCATGGCTCTCACCGTGACTGCGGGTGCGGAGGAGATCCGCATCGCCGCTGCCCGAATGCGTGAGTCGATCACCCGCGAGGACTACACGGCTTTCGTCGATAGCTGGTACCGAAGCCCCATCGACAGCGTGCTGCCGCTGTGCGAAGTCCCGACGCTGGTGCTGAAAGACGACGGCCGCAAGATCTGGGATAGTCCACCGCCTGAAGAAGTCGCCGCCTTGCTGCCCAACGTGCGGATCCACGCCTTCGGCTCCTCGGGGCCTTCTACTGTGATAGAGCGCCTCACCTCCGAGCCTGTGCTCGCCTTCCTCGATGAGGGGTGGGCCACCGTTGGCGGCGGGCCTGCGAACTATGACCTCTCCCCGCGCGAGGAGGAGGTGCTTGCGCTCGTGGCGGCCGGGCGGACGAACGCGCAGGTGGCCGACGCGCTCGTCATCTCCGAGGCGACGGCGGCGCGCCACGTCCACAACGTGCTGACGAAACTCGGCGTGTCGAATCGGACGGAAGCGGCGGCGTGGGCCGCACGGCACCTGCGCCGGTGAACCTCCCGCCCCCCGCTTGCAGGCCCGAGTACAATCGCGCCAATGCAACAGCAGATCAATTTCACCACGGCAAAAGACGGCTGGAAGCTCGCCTGGTCGCGCATGGGAAGCGGCCCGGTGGCGCTCTACCTGGTCGATTTCCCGCGCCATCTCACGAAGGCCATGGAGCGTGAGCAGATCGCCGCGCCGTTGCGTCGCGCCGCCGCTGGCCGCACCGTCCTTCGCTTCGACCCCCGTGGTTTTGGACTCTCCCAGCGCGGGGTGCACAAGGTCTCGCAGTCAATCATGTGCGATGACATCGAGGCGGTGCTTGATGCCGCGGGCGTGGACCGAGCGGACATCGTGACGGAAGGAGTTATGTCCCTCTTCGGAGTCGCATTCGTTGCGCGCCACCCTCACCGCGTGAACAGGCTCGTTCTCGGTTCCCCGATGACGAGCTGGCAGCTCCGCCCGGGGATGCGCGAGAGTTTCGCAAATCTCATGGACACCGACTGGCAGGTGTTCACGGATACCCTGATCGCGCTCACCATGCCCCAGGCGTCGCCGGACGAACAGCGAGTCATCGCTCGGCTGTGGCGCGACTGCGTCACTCGGGATGACTACGCCGCCTACGTCCGCGCCGCCTACGAGAGCCCAATAGACCACTTGCTTCCGTTGTGCCGCATGCCCGCACTGGTGCTCACGAGGTCTGTTTCACCGATCAGGTCCCAGGTCATGGCTCTCCCCGACGGGCCGCAGCAGGTGGCGTCGCTCCTCCCGAACGCCCGCCTAATTACCTTTGCAGAGTCCGATTCCTGGAAGGGAATCGATCACATCACCTCCGAGCCTGTGCTCGCCTTCCTTGATGAGGGGTGGGCCACCGTTGGCGGCGGGCCTGGGAACTATGACCTCTCCCCGCGCGAGGAGGAGGTGCTCGCGCTGGTAGCGGCGGGGAGGACCAACGCACAGGTGGCCGAGGCGCTCGTCATCTCCGAGGCGACGGCGGCGCGCCACGTCCACAACGTGCTGACGAAACTCGGCGTCTCAAATCGGACGGAAGCGGCGGCGTGGGCCGCACGCAACGGCGGCGGAGCCGCCAGGACGTGACCTGGTTCACACAGATACACAGACCTGTGTAGTCCCGCGGTCATCTCACGCCCAAAGATCCACGACTCTGACGACGCGGCGCCGGAGCGCGGGCGCGCATCCTTCCAGCAGATCGCCTGGAGGAGCTGCCGTGACCACCCGCACCGCACCGAAGAACACGCGATTCCCGAGGCGACTCGTTGGGGGAGCCGTCGCCGCCGGCCTCGGCCTCGCCGTCGCACTCGCCTTCGCCCGGCCATGGAGCACCACCGATGCGCCCGAGCGACGCGTCATCAACCCTGCCCCGGCTTTCGCCGAGCACGAGCAGTACATCGCGCCCTTCCTCGCCGCCACGGACCTCGGCTCGAGCGTCGCGGAACAGGCGGAGGTGGCGCTCGCCCAACGCAACGCCGTCTTCCCGCTGCCGCCCAGCGACGGCGGGCTGAGCGGCCCGATGTCACTCGCCGAAGCCGTCGCTCAACACGGTGCGCTGATCGACGCATGGCTCTCTCGCGCCGGTTGAACCCCCTCGCCCTGGTGGACTCACCGACCCGCCAGATGCGGTAAGATAAAGGGACGATGACGCTCAAACAGTCCACCGCACGGGACGGAAAGGCAGCCAGGCGCCAACCACGCGCGCGAAACGGTAGGCGGGAGAGCGGCGCGCTGACGCCACAAGAAGCGTGGGACCTCTACGACCAACAGGCCCGAGAGCTGCTC
>JBKKBS010000497.1:0-4226 GCA_046713815.1 Tepidiformaceae bacterium | reverse complement strand
CAGTGGCCGACGACGGACGCCGTTGCCGCCGTGTGCGCGCCGACGGGCCCTGCGATCAGCGCGCCGACACCTGACGCCACCGCGCCCTTCGCGATGTCGACCGCGAGCACGGTGTAGCCCGCCTTCTTGCCGAGCACGTTGATCGCGTTCGCCGCCCCCGGATTGCCGCTCCCGCTGGCGCGTAGATCCACCCCGTCGCCACCACCGCGAGTGGCCGCGCGCGTCGCCAGGTCCGCCGTCATCACGCAGCCTACCAGGTACCCCGCCACCGCCGCCAGCCACACCCGGTACACATGCCACGCGAATCGAATCGGAGCGATCATCGGCGTATTGATGCCTTGCGAAGGCCAAGGCACAAGTCAGGAGCTTAAAATGTGCCAACGGTAAGGTATGCTTTCAGCATGGCGACGCTTCCCGCAGGCGCTATATCTCCCGTCCCCTCGATGGAAGCGGCGCGGGCCGCCCAGCGTTTCTGGGAAGGCCACTGGGTTGAACTGCTCCACCGGTACCCTGACCAGTATGTCGCCGTTGTCGACGGCAAGGTCGTCGCTTCTAATTTGGACGCTGTCCGACTTGACGCTGCGCTTGCGGAAATGTCGCTTCGCGTGGGCACGGGCGAGGTGTGGGTCCGCTTCGTTTCGTCTCGACTCCAGAGCCTTCTCCTTTGATCCGCGGCTTCTTTGCGCCGGACCTGATGCCGCAGCCGCTGGTGCAGGCCGTGGTCGTCCCTATTCCCTCACTCCGGCCCGAATGGGTGCCCGTTCCGTTCGTTCTCGACACAGGAGCTCCCGTTACCTGCATCCATGCCGACGATGCCCACCACCTTCTCGGCATGCCCTACACCTCGTTAGATCCGAATACCTGGGACGTGCCTTCGGCGATTCTGGCGGAGTGGGTGGGGGCCTGTCCTATGCGCTGTACGCGGGTGAAGTCGGCTTCCAGCACGACGACGGCCATTGGGACGTTATGTCTGTTGCCCTTCGCGTAGGAGAGTTCCGGTCGCAGGGTCTCCCGTCCTTGCTCGGCTGGGACTTGCTTGAGAATTTCGCCGTCCACATAAACGGCCGCGAGAAGACGCTCGCCCTCGAGCGCGTCTAGTGCTGCTACTCCTCGTCGCGCGCGACGACCGCGCAACCCTGCTTTATCATCCCGATTCGGAGCACCCCGCCTCACTTGTGGCATGCCTGCTGAGCCAGTCCCTCGCCCCAGCCTCTAACCCTCCGCCGGATTCCCCTGGAGCATGGCGGCGAAGCGTTCACGACGCTGTTCGGGCGTCATCTCCGCGCGGTCGCCGCCGAAGACTCCCCCGGGCGACAGAGTAATGCCGCCATCGACCACGAGCGCGTGACCGGTGACGAAGCTCGATGCATCGCTCGCCAGCCAGAGCGCCGCCTCGGCGATGTCGTTCGGCAGGCCCGAGCGTCTAATCGGCTGGCTGGTCGCGAGCGCCACCTTCATCATTTCGACGGTCGCGTCCGCCTGTTCGGCGTTCAGGCCCAGGCCCTTGCCGAAGATGGGCGTGGCGATGCCACCGGGGCAGATCGCATTGATGCGCACGCCGAACGGCCCGAGCTCCACGGCGAGCGTCTTCGACATGTGCACAACCGCTGCCTTGGCGGCGCTATAGACGTGCGGCCCGAAGATCGCGCCCACGCCCGCGACGCTCGCGGTGCTAACGATGCTGCCGCTCCCCTGCGCCTTCATCACGCGGGCAGCGTGCTTCACGCCGCAGAACACGCCGCGCAGGAGCACCGACATTGTCTGGTCATACTCGGCCATATCGAGGTCCTCAATCGGGCCGCTGACGCCCCCGAAACCAGCGTTGTTGAACATGCAGTCGAGCCGCCCGAACTTGCGCACGGCGAGGTCGACTGCGTTGGCGATGTCGTCCTCCTGGGAGACGTCGGTGCGCACGAAGGCCGTGGCCGTGCCCAGCTCTTCCGCCAGCCGCTCGCCGCGCGCGTCCTGCACGTCCGCGATCACGACCTTCGCGCCCTCGCCCGCAAAGAGCCGCACCGTACCCTCGCCGATGCCGCTCGCGCCGCCCGTGATCACCGCAACCTTGCCATCCAATCGTCCCATTGCCGTCTCCTCGAGGTGTGTTCGGAGAGTGTAGGTGATGGTTGGGGGCCGGTGTGAGATTGCACGCCATCGAGTCATCAAGCATTGTTACGCCGGGTTGGAGGCATGACATGACGGCTATCTCGGGAACAGCCAGCGAAGCGCCGCGTGGGCACCAGGATGCGCAACCCGGTATTCGCGCGGATCTGCGGATGCTCGCGTTCTGGATCTCGCTCGGGGTGGTCGCCGGCGGCTGGGCTGGTCTGCTCGTGGGCGGCGTCGGCGGACGCCTCGCGATGCTCCTCCTGCGCTTGACTTCCGACGACTCGATCCGCGGCCTCGAAAGTGACGACGGCTTCACCATGGGCCGCTTTGACCTCAGCTCGACGTTGAGCTTGCTGTTTGTAACGACCTTCCTCGGTGGCGCCGTTGGTCTGATCATCGCCGCCGGTCGGCCGTTCTTCCCTGCGCGGGGCATGCCCCTCGCCTGGGGCGCCGCAGGCGCGATCACGGGCGGCGCAATCCTCGTCCAGAGCGCCAAAGACAAGGTGGATTTCATTCTGCTCGAACCTACTTGGCTCGCGATCTCGCTGTTCGTCGTGATACCGGCCGTTGGCGCGTTCGTGGCCGCATGGATCCTCTACTCGTGGCAATCCTGGTGGTGGAAGGACCGTCGGCGCACGGTCGTCTCCGCGGTTGCGGGCCTGCCCGCTGTCATCTTCTTTCCCGTGACCATTGCTGCCATCGTGGTCGGCGGCGCCTGGTTTCTCGCGCTACGGGTACCCGGGCTGCGCGGCTTCGGCAACTGGCGGCCCGCCCGCATCGCGGCCATCGTCGTCTTCTGTGCGATCGTGGCGTTCGGCGCGTTCGACCTCCAATCCGATGCGCGGTCCCTGCTTTAAGCATCCCGGCGGCGGTGACAGCCGACGGCCGACGGCCGACGGCCCGTATCATGCGCTCCATGGACACCTACGACGCCATCCGCACCATGCTCGCCGTCCGCCGCTACGACGGCCGGCCCATCCCCGACGACTTCGTGACGAAGATCGTCGAGGCAGCACGCCTGACGGGCAGCTCGCGCAACGGCCAACCCTGGCACTTCGTCGTCACCCGCGACCGCGAGGCGCTACGCCAGCTCGGCCAGCTCGCAAAGACCGGCCCGTGGATCGATGGCTCCGCCCTCGCCGTCACCGTCGCGGTCGACCACGAGTCACCCTTCGGCATGTCCGATGGCAGCCGCGCAACCCAGTCGATGATGCTCGCAGCGTGGAACGAGGGCGTGGGCTCGAACTGGGCGGGCTTCAACAACCTCCGCCACGTCGCCGACCACCTCGGCGTCCCCGCCAACTATGACGTCATCGCCTTCGGCTACCCCGCCGACCGCATCGGCCGCGGCAAAAAACTCCGCGAACCCCTCGCCGAAGTCACATCGCTGGAGCGCTGGGGCCATCCCCTGGCCTGAGGGTCAGGATCGAAGACAGAAAGGGGAGCGGGGACTCCCCCTCCTCTTCGTGCCTTCGGTATTCCTCGGTTAGACAAGCAGGCGAACGATCACGGTCCGTTAACGAGCGGGTAGGATCTTGCTCCAACACGACCAACTGGGGTGTTCCATGGCCGCAGCGCTTGAGCCCGACCTGATGAAACGCCGCCTCGATGCGAATGTGGATCGCCTGGCGGACGAGTTCGTTGGCGTCTTCAACAGAGAGACAGTTGACCGCTGTTGCGAGGAGTCACTCGATCAGTTCAGAGTGCCTGCTGTGACCGAGTTCCTGCCGGTTCTCATCTATCGCTTTGCCCGGGAGCGCCTCCAGGCACAGGCTCAGGTGCAAGGTTTGCTCATGAAGGAACGACCCGAAGTCCTCTTCGTTTGCGTCCATAATGCCGGACGATCCCAAATGGCCGCCGTGCTGACCGAACGGCTCAGCGGTGGCATGGTCCACGTTCGCTCCGCTGGGTCTGAGCCAGCGACGGGTCTGAACCCGGTTGTTGGTCAGGCCATGTCCGAGCTGGGCCTCGACATGTCGCGGGCGTTCCCCAAGCCACTGACCGACGATGTCGTTGAGGATGCGGACGTAGTCATCACGATGGGCTGCGGGGACGCCTGCCCCGTGTTTCCCGGTAAGCTTTATCTCGATTGGGAACTGGACGACCCGGCTGGCCAGGAC
>JBKKBS010000496.1:0-2599 GCA_046713815.1 Tepidiformaceae bacterium | reverse complement strand
TTTCAAGACGGATCCCTTAAGCCTCTCGGGCACCTCTCCACGATCGATAGTGAATCTGGTGGTCTTAGCGGGCAAGGCGCCCGCGCGAGCATCCGCCGCTCGATCGAGGCGTCGCGCCAAGGCACGCTGGCCGCGAGTGGCCGCTTGCAACCGCTCGGTCCCCGGCCCCTGCTTACCGCGCGACGGTACCGCGGTCAGCAGGTGCGCAGGGTGCGGGCGATATCGATTGCGGGGCGCCAGTCGTTGCCCCCGTGCTCGGCGGACCATGTGGCTGAGAGGACACCGTAGGCGAGTGCCGCGCGGCGTAGCGCCTCCCTGTCGTATTCCAACTCGCGTGCGAACTGGTCGAGCCGTTTGCTCAACAGGTCGCGCGCATCGGGGCTCACGGGCGCGCCGTGGTGGGGGTTGAGCATGAACGCGCCGATTTCACATTCCGGTGGGCCGGTGACCCCGTGTGGGTCAATCGCCAGCCAGCCCTGCCGGTTCGACGAGAGGATGTTCAAGTGGTGGAGGTCACCGTGGAGCACCACCTCGTCCGCCTCGCGCGTGCGCATTTCGGCGTAGATCGAGGCTGCTTCCACGACGATGTCGTACGGCAAGGGGGAGGGCCCGCCACGCTTGGCTTCGAGCCCGTCCGTCGCTGCCTGCCACCAGTCCACAAGGCGGGGCAGAGCGTGCCCGGCGGGCGGCGCACGACGGAGCCGCTTCATTACCTGAACCGCGGCGGAGACTGCCTCGGGACATTCGCCGATGGAGACGAGCGGCACGCCCGGCTCGATCCGTTCGAGAAGCATGGCCCCCCGCAATGGATCGCTCGCGAGCACCCGGCATGCGCCTCGGCCATCGAATATCCGAAGCGCCTCGATCTCCCGCCTGAGCTCGTACGGCAGACCCAACTTGAGCACGCCCGCTTCGTCGCCATTGTGGACGACGGGCACGACGAAGTTGAACGACAGCGCAAAGTCCGCGTCCGTCACGCGCATGTCCCACTCGGCACAGAGATCGTCAACGAGGTCGGGTATGCGCCGCACCCAGGCGGCGCCTTCATCGCCCCAGACGTGGGCGGCGTGGTCCGCGAACTCGTCCGACACTGAAGCGCGTGTCATTGATCGTCCGGCCAGGCGCCGGTGTGGCAGCTATCCTTCATGCCGCCGGCGCGCGCCTTCGGTCGCCAGGCGCGCCGCGCTCGCGGGCAACCCACGCAGGCCCTCGGAGCGCAAGGCCCGGATGACCTCTTCGAAATGCGCGGGCCCGTTCACCTCGAGGAGAAGATCGAGGACGGCGACGCCGACGGGCATTCCCGGGGCTTCGCGATTGTGATCCACCTCAAGGACGTTGCCGCCGCTGGCCGCGATCACGCGCGCGACAAGCGCGAGTTCCCCCGGCGTGTCCGATACCTCGACGGTCAGGTGCTGATAACGGCCGACATCCGCCAGGCCGCGGCGCACGATCGAGCCGAGCAGGTTGATATCGATGTTTCCGCCGGAGAGCACGACGACGGCCTTTCCGCGTGGCCGGTATGAACCCGACTGGATGGCGGCGACACCGAGCGCGCCGGCGCCTTCGACGACCATCTTCGAGCGCTCGATGAGGAGGACGATCGCGCGGGCGACCTGCTCGTCGGTGCAACTGACGACGTCGTCGACATACCGTTCGATGAGGTCGAACGTCCGGGCGGAAGGGCCGGCCACGGCCACGCCGTCGGCGATCGTCCGGGCGGGGGCGGCCACGACAGGGCGATGAGCGCGGAAGGACTCGACGACACCGTCCATGGCCGCCGATTGGACGCCGACCACGCGCACATTCGGCCGCAGGGACTTGACGGCGAGGGCGACGCCGGCCAGCAGGCCGCCGCCGCCCGTGGGCACGAGCACTTCCTCGACATCAGGCGCCTGCTCCACGATCTCCAGTCCGACCGTGCCCTGGCCCGCGATCACTGCGTCGTCGTCGAAGGGCGGCACGAAGACGAGACCTTCGCGCGCAGCGATGGCGAGGGCTTCGTTGCGCGCCTCTTCCAGGGAGTTGCCCTGCAAAATGACGCGCGCCCCGTACCCTTCGGCGGCGGTCACTTTGGCGAGGGGAGCGAAGACGGGCATGACGACTGTTACCGTGAGGCCCGCGCCGCTGCCGGCGAGGGCCACGCCCTGGGCATGATTGCCCGCGCTTGCCGCCACCAGCCCATGCACTCCGGAACGGGGGAGCAGCCGGACGAAGTTCGCGGCCCCACGGATCTTGAAGGAACCGGTACGCTGCAGGTTTTCGCACTTCAACGACACTGGCACGCCGGCCATTGATTCGAGCGTGTTGGAGAGCCACATCGGGGTGACACGGATGCTGCCAGCAATGGCATCACGCGCCGACTTGATGGCGTCGATAGTGACTCCCTGGGGCGACTGGTGCACGAGCGCATCTTCGCACGCGGGGACTCTGAGTGGGATTCGACTTGCGCGCCGGGGACGAGAAAGGCCGCTTTCAGCGGCCTCTCCGTTCGGGGCGTCAAGGTCGCGAAGTCTCAGGCGGGGGAGGCCTGGGCGCGGGGGTGGGCGTGGTCGTACTCGCGGCGGCGCTGGTCGTCGGTGAGGTGGGTGTAGATCTCAGT
>JBKKBS010000495.1:0-5110 GCA_046713815.1 Tepidiformaceae bacterium | reverse complement strand
CGCCCCGTGGAGCCGGTGAAACCGGAGAGCCACTCGCGGTTCTGTGAGTGGCGGTGAAAGACATCGTCCACAGGCCCGGAGACAAGGAGCGCGTCGAGGTGTTTCTCTTCAAGCCTGGCGCGGACGCGGTCGATGCGGGTCATACGGGGAGTATAAGCGGGACTTTGTTGGGTTCTTCCGTTTGATGAACCGGTAAGTCGCCGAGCGCCGCCAGCATACCGAAATGGTGACCGACACGGTATACTACCGGTATGACCGTCAAAATAGCCATATCCCTCCCCGACGACATCTTCGCGGATATGAAGTGCGCCGCCGCCGAGCAGGGCCAGTCGCGCAGCGCACTCATTCTCGCCGCGGTACAGAAGCACCTGTTCGATCTCGAGACGGAGCGTATGCGAAAGTACCTCGCGGAGCTCCCGGACGAGGTTTATGCGCTGGACGAAGAAGACAAGGCCTGGCTGAAGTGGAGTCTAGAGGAAAACATGACGCGAATGGATCATATGGACGGCGGGTACCCGGACGCGAACGTCCATGGCTGACATGTTCCAGGGCCAGATTTACATGGTGAACCGAGGCGCACCTCGCGGAGCGGAGATCGGTGGGCGGCGCCCCTACGTGGTCCTGCAGAACAACCTGCTCAATCGCTCCGGGATCCGGACCATCCTGGCGGCACCGGTGACGACGACAGCCGCCCGCGGGAGACAACTGGGAAACGTCCCGATACTCGCCGGGGAGGGCGGGCTCAACAAGCCGTCGGTCGTAAACGTCTCCCAGGTTGATTCTGTGGACCGCCGGTTCTTCGACGATTACGTGGGCCAACTGCCGGAACAACGGGTGCGCGAGATCATCGCGGGGCTGAATATGCTTCTGACACCGCGCGGCTGATCGTAAGGCTGTTCCCCGGACGGGGCGTTGACACTATCCTCAAACTTATGGCGAGCGTGCCCGCACACAAGACGGCAGAATCGTTCCTCGATGCGTACCTGCGTGAGCTCGAGGCGATGGGGAACCGATCTCCATACACGATCAGGAACTACCGGAACGATATCGGCCACTTCCTCGGCGATTGTGCGGAGCAGAAGGTGGAGCCGCTGATGGTGACGCGCGGCGTGGTACGCGAATACCTTGGGCGCTGCCGAGAAGGCGGCATGGTGGCGGCATCGATTACGCGCCGCACGAGCACGATCCACGGCTTCTACAAGTACTTGCTGCGTGAAGGGGCGACGGACCGCGACCTCCTCTATGGCATCGCCCTTCCGAAGAAACCGAAACGCCTGCCAAAGGTGCTCGACGCGAAGCTGCTCGACACGCTGATGTCGGCGCCCGACATCTCGAAACCGCAGGGCCAGCGCGACCGGGCGATGTTCGAGATGCTCTATGGCGCGGGGCTGCGCATATCGGAGCTGGTGTCGCTGGATGTGGGCCAGCTCGACCTGCGGGAGGGGGTGGCGATCGTCCACGGCAAGGGCTCGAAGGAGCGTCTGGTCGTTTTCGGCGAGCCAGCCGTCCGCGCGGTGTCGCTGTATCTGAGCGACGGGCGACCGGACCTGCTCGCGAGTTCGAAAGGCGATGTGACGGCGCTTTTCGTCAACCGCAAAGGTGGCCGGCTGAGTGCGCGCTACGTGCAGATGGTGATCAAGCGCCATGCGGTGGCGGCGGGGATTGTGGAAGACGTGCACCCCCATCTGTTGCGCCATTCGTTTGCGACGCACCTGCTCGATGGGGGCGCGGACCTGCGCGTGGTCCAGGACCTGCTCGGGCACAGTTCGGCGAATACAACTCAGATTTACACGCATGTGAGCCAGGCGCGGCAGGCGGAGGTCACGAAGCAGGCGTGGGAACGGCTGGCCGAAGATGCATTGGACGGGGGACGCAGGCGGAAGGCCCGCACCCCCGACTTCGCGCGAGAGTGACGGCACCGGTTGTGCCCGAGGGAGCAAGATGAAACTGGCAACGGTGGTGGGCAACGTCCCCTCACCCCCCGTCGATCTCTGTGCAGGGAGCCGTTTTAAGTCGGGATTGTTTGGACGCGCGCGGCTATTTCAAGTCTGCGACGTGGTTAGCCGCGGGGACGCGTAGAGTAATCGGGTGGCCGAACGACCGCTCATTCTGCTGGTACATGGACCGAACCTGAACCTCCTCGGTGAGCGGAGGCCCGAGGTGTATGGCACGACGACGCTCGGTGAAATCGAGAAGAACGTGATGCGCGCGGCGGGCGAACGCGGCTGCGAGGTGATGCGCTTCCAGAGCAATCACGAGGGTGCGCTGATCGACTACTTGCAGGCGCACCGCAAGCGGGCGGCGGGCGTGATCATCAACGCGGGGGGCTTCACCCATACGTCCGTGGCGCTGCGGGACGCGATCGAGAGCAGCCAGGTGCCGGTGGTGGAGGTGCACATCTCGAACACGCACGCGCGGGAGCCATTTCGTCACCAGTCACTGCTCGCGGGAGTTTGCGTGGGGACGATAGCGGGCCTTGGCGTGGGCGGGTATCGTGCGGCGGTATCCTTGCTCGCGGACAAGATCCACCGCAAAGACGCTCAGGGCGCAGAGGAGGCTACACATGGTTTTGAGATATGCGGTTAACGAGCACGTCGCGACAGTCACGCTGGACCGTCCGGAGGTGATGAACGCGCTGACCCGCGAGCTGTACAGCGCGCTGGAGAAGGCGATGCGCGACGCCCACAACGACCCGGACGTGCGCTGCGTGATCATCACGGGCGAGGGCCGAGCGTTCTGCTCGGGCGACGACGTTAAGCAGATCATGCTGGGCGAGCAGCGCGAGGCCACGACGGCGCGGCTGCGTGATGTGAAGCCACGACCCACCCCGGC
This sequence comes from Tepidiformaceae bacterium, assembly GCA_046713815.1. Classification (GTDB taxonomy): domain Bacteria; phylum Chloroflexota; class Dehalococcoidia; order Tepidiformales; family Tepidiformaceae; genus JBBDMZ01. The sequence goes on along the minus strand of JBKKBS010000495.1, from coordinate 2,278 downwards.
GGCACAAGCGGTACTCGATTGTGACAAGCCTGTGATCGCGGCCGTTAACGGGCCGGCCGTGGGCTGGGGCATGGACCTGGCGCTGTTCTGCGACATTCGCATCGCAAGCGAGCGGGCGAAGTTCGGCGAGCTGTTCATTAAGCGCGGGCTGGTGAGCGACCTCGGCGGACTGTGGCGGCTGCCACAGGTAGTAGGGCCGTCGAAGGCGGCGGAGCTGCTGTTCACCGGTGATGTCATCGACGCGGCGGAAGCGGAACGTATCGGTCTCGTGTCGCGCGTCGTCCCGCACGAAGCGCTCATGGAGACGGCGATGGCGATGGCCCGGAAGATCGCCGCAAACCCGCCGATCGCGATGCGCTACATGAAGGAAGGCTTGCGCAAGTCGACGTACGGTGACATCGGCGAAATCGGCGCGTACGTGGGCAGTTCGCTCGCATACCTCTTCACAACTGAAGACCACCGCGAAGGCGCGCTCAGCTTTGTCGAGCGCCGGGAACCCGTCTTCAAGGGGCGTTAGCAGCGCAATAGGCGAGAGCCGGTAGCGGCCGGGTCGCTAAAGTGATGCCGTACGCGAAGCGCGGACCGGGATGGGTGTGCAGGCTCGAATCCAGTACAGGCTATGGCAGTTCGTGACCACGGTGGTGGGGCGAATGCCCCCCAGCGCGGGCTACGCCATGGCTGTCGCCATCGGGACGGCGTGGTTCTACTGTTGGCCAGGAGGTCGCCGGGCCATGCTTCACAACTACCAGCGGGTGTTGCGAGGTGCGCCCGCCAGCGAGGTGCGGCGGGTGGCGAGGGCATCGATGGTGAACTACTGCCGCTACCTCTCGGACTTCATGCGGTTTCCGTCGCTCGCGCCGGACACGCTGCGCGCGAGCGTGTCGGGAGATGACGCATTCGCGGCGTTGGACCGGGCACTGGAGCGAGGCCAGGGCGCGGTCATTGTCTGCATGCACTTTGGCAACTGGGATCTGGGCGCGGGCGCCACGGCGGCTCGCGGCTATCCCGTCACGGTCGTGGCGGAGACGTTCGCCGACGCGCGCCTGGACGCGATGGTCCTGGAGGCGCGCAGGCGGCTGGGCATGGAAGTGCTGCAGCTTGAAACGCCCGGGCCCTCCCTCATCAGGTCCCTGCGCCGCAACGGGCTGCTCGCATTACTGATCGACCGCCCCACGCCGGGGCGGGGCGTCAAGGTCAAGTTCTTCGGCGAGGACGTCGAAGTCCCGGCCGGGCCTGCGCGGCTCGCCCTGCGCACGGGGGCGCAGGTGGTGCCGGCAGCGTTCGTACGCCTTCAACCCAACGGCCGTGAGGTCCAGACCCTGGCCGACTTCAGCATCGCGTTCACGCCGTCTGGCGACCACCAGGCGGACATCCGCAACCTGACGCAGAAGATCATGACCGTCCACGAGGGTTATATTCGGCGCTACCCCGAACAGTGGTATATGTTCCGCGAGATGTGGCCTCGGAAAGCAACAGTGCCGGCGTGATCAAGCACTGGGCGGTACGGTCGCTGGCGCCAGGCGTGGGGCGCTTCCCCCGCGTTTTCTATCCGATCGCCTCGACCATCGGATGGTTCGCCTGGTTGCTGATGCCACGAACGCGGGGGCGGATCTCGCGCAACATGCTCCCTCTCTGCGACGGTGACCGGGGCCGCGCACGACGCGAAGGGCGCAAGGCATGCCAGAACGTGGCGCGATACTGGGTCGACCTCTTCAGTGTGCCCCACCGGGATATGTCGCGGTTCGAATCCGGACACCTCAGGATCCACAACGCGGAACGCCTGGCGGCGTTGGAAGCGCCGGGGCCGGTGGTGGCGGTGTCGGCTCACACGGGTAACGCGGAACTCGCGGTGCAGGCACTGAATTGGCGCGGGCGGCCCTATGTGGCGTTGGTCGAAGTGCTTGAGCCTCCGAAAATGGCCGAGTATGTACAGCGACTGCGGGCGGCGGCCGGGGGCAGCTTCCATGAAGCGGACTTCCAGGGCCTCAAGGCGGTTATCGGTGCGCTGCGCCGCGGCGAGCTTGTGGGCTTGATGGGGGATCGCGATATCCAGCGCAGGGGTGTCTGTGTTGTGCTGGCGGGCCGCGAGGTGAAGCTTCCTCGCGGCGTGTGGGAGCTGGCGAGACGCACGGACGCGCTCGTTGTGCCCATGTTCACGACGCGGTCCCGGCGCGACCACTTCGAACTGTTCATCGTAGAGCCCTTTCGCGTGCCCTGCACGGACCACGAAGTCGAAGACGTGCGCGTGGCCGCTGAGCGTTTCGCGAAGATCCTGGAG
>JBKKBS010000494.1:0-2899 GCA_046713815.1 Tepidiformaceae bacterium | reverse complement strand
ACTGCGGAGACGGGTCGGGATGGCCGCACGGGTACCGAAGGATGCTCCCCACCCCTGTCGCGTCAAGCAAGCCGAACCCGACCGTCGCAGGGATGCGAACCTGCGAGATAGGGATGTACAGCGCCGTGGTGACCTCGAAGCACGTATGCAGCCCCTCACACTGCCGCTCATACCCGCGCACAAAGTACTTCTCCCCAGTGGGTCTCATTCCGACGACCTCGTGGTCGCTCGTCAGAAAGACATGGAGATGGTATGGGGATGCAGCTGCCACCGAGTCCGGTTTGACGAGCGCAGCCTGCTGCTGAGGTGGAGGAAGAAACCCATCTGGACAAGCCGCGCGAACTTCGGGAGTGACTAGCGACGGGTAAGCCTCTGCGCCAGCGCTTTTCATTGCATCGCTGGAGAGCTGGTAGAGACGGGCGTACTCGGGCAGCGCCGACCGGACAAGTGAGACCGCCTCCCCCACTCGAATCGAGGAGAGGGCCGCTGGCGAGACGTCTACGCAAATGGATAGGCGTTCTTTGCTACGTTCGGTGGGAGGAGGCTCGGCGTCTGGACCGTGCTCCGCCGTCACCTCCCCACGCTCGGTGGATGCAGGTGTGTAACCCGGCGATGCGGCCGTTCGTCCACCCTCGTCCTCCTCACACCCGGACAGGAGCGCCCAGAACAGGGACCCCATTACCAACGCCAAACAACGCACGCCTCACCTCCAATTGTCGGCCTCGTGCACGAGCTTCACGTTCCAGACGCTAAAGTGCCGACTGAAGTTCCCCCTGCCAACGGCCACATGTTGACGGCGTGGGCACAACCTATTCCTCACCCGCGTGCAGCGCCACGAGCAGCTCTCCCGCGGTCACACGCTGACCCGCCACCACGGGCACCTGCTCCACCACGCCATCCGCCGGCGCGCGCAGCTCGTTGTTCATCTTCATCGACTCGATCACGAGCAGCACTTGCCCCGACTCCACCCGCTCGCCGGGAGCGCAGCGCACCTCGACAATGCTACCCGTCATCGGCGCTTTCACGCTGACCGCGCCCTTGGGCTGCGCCGCCGCGCGCGTGCGCTGACCCTCCGGGCGCCACGGCCCGATCTCGTAGTTGAATATGTGCCGCCCGATGATCACGTCCGCACCACCCCGCTTCCGCTCCAGGTAGAGCTCCGTCGGCTGGCTGTCCACCATGAGCAAAAAGAGGCCCGAGTCGCCCACGCGTTCAAGCGTGACCTCGTGCCACTGCTCCTCGTCCTCACGCTTAACGAACGTGTTGCCGTTCTCCGTGCGCATTTCGAGGGTAACCTCTTCGTCCTCGTGGCGCGCTAGATACTTCTGGGCCATCGTCCCATCCCTCTCCCGCCAGGCGCGCTTGCCATCCGTTCGCGCCAGGCGGAGGTTCCCGGCGACGGTTTGCTGGCGCCGTTCGTGTGGCCGTTGCCATTACCGTTCGCATGCGTCGGATCCTGGGCGTGGCCGGTGGAGTAGAGCAGCGCAGCGATCTCGGCCGCCCGGTGCTGCTGCTCCAGGGGCTCCTCCGCCTTGATCTCGTGGCGGTCGAGGAAGCCGGTATCGATGTTGCCGAAGACGAAGTCGGGCATGTCGAGGATCTGCTGCAGGTAGGGGATGTTCGTGGCCACGCCAACAACCCGGAACTCAGCCAGCGCGCGCTTCATGCGGGCGCGGGCACCCTCGCGGTTCCGGCCCCAGGCGGTGACCTTCGCCAGTAGCGAGTCGTAGTAGGGGGTTACTTCGATGCCGTCGTAGAGCGCGCTCTCGACGCGGATTCCCGGGCCCGCCGGCTCGCGCGCGAGCACGATGCGTCCCACCGATGGCAGAAAGTTGTTGAACGGGTCCTCTGCCACAATGCGGCACTCGATCGCCCACCCACGGGTGAGCAGCTCGACCTCGTCGTACTGCAGCTCCTCGCCCGCCGCCACGAGAATCTGGTCCTTCACGAGGTCCGTGCCGGTGGTCATCTCCGTCACGGGGTGCTCGACCTGGAGGCGCGTGTTCATCTCCAGAAAGAACCACTCGCCCGTCTCGGTCAGGAGGAACTCGACCGTGCCGACGTTGTGGTAGTTGGCGGCACGCGCGATTTTCGTCGCGGCGCGGCCGAGCTGGCGACGCAGATAGGGGGTGACCGCAACGCTCGGGCACTCCTCAATGATCTTCTGGTGGCGGCGTTGGATGCTGCACTCGCGTTCGCCCACGGGCACCACGTTCCCGTGGCGGTCGCCGATGATCTGCACTTCGATGTGCCGCACGGGACTGAGGTTCTTCTCCACGTAGATCGCGGAGTTGCCAAAGGCGGTCTGCGCTTCATGCATCGCGCGCGCGGCCGCATCGCGGAAATCCTCGGCGCGCTCGACCAGGCGGATGCCGCGCCCGCCGCCGCCGGCTACCGCCTTGACCATCACCGGATAGCCGATCTCCTCGGCCCAGCGCATGGCTTCATCGATGTCCGCGACTATAGGGCTGGCGGGCGCGACTGGTATCCCCTCGCGAATGGCAAGCTCGCGCGCCTGGACCTTGTCGCCGAGTTGGCGGATGGAAGCTGGTGAGGGCCCGATGAAGGTGAGGCCCGCCTGTTCACATGCCTCCGCGAAATCGGCGTTCTCGGCGAGGAAACCGTATCCCGGATGCACCGCGTCGGCGCCGCAAGCTTTCGCCACTTCGATGATCTTCGCCCCGTTGAGGTAGCTCTGGCGCGCATCAGCGGGGCCGATGAGGTGTGCCTCATCCGCGTACCGCACATGCTGCGACAGCCGGTCGACCTCGGAGTAGACGGCAACCGAACGGATGTCGAGGTCACGTAACGCACGCACAATACGAAGCGCGATTTCGCCCCGGTTGGCCACCAGCACCTTGCCAAACATGGGCGGAGTCTACGGGGCGGAGGCCGGGGG
>JBKKBS010000493.1:0-3612 GCA_046713815.1 Tepidiformaceae bacterium | reverse complement strand
CTCCACGTTTCACCCACGGGAAACATCCGTCACAACACCCGGCCCTAAACGAATTCGGCTCGTTTCGACATATATGTGACAGAGAGAGGTTTCGTCACCGCTCTCTCGGTCCCCTGCGACCCCCTCGGCCGGCTCGTTTTCCCGACGTTCGGCCGAGGGGGCACCTCCCTCTGCGGCGTCGGCGGGCAGCGAGGGGAGGCGAGGCGCTCCGGCCTTCTGGCCGGACTACCGCGGGCCCTGTCGCCGACGCACACCGAGAGTAGGGGTCGGCAGCAGCCGACCCTCGTCCCTCACCGCACAATCGCCCGGATCTGCTCGGCATGTTCTTGGGAGTGGTTGGCGCCGCGTGTTATCAGCTCGCGAACCGTGAGTGCGCCCTCCTCCGGATGCTGTCCCGACAGCTCCCAGGCACTGTCGCCGACCGCGGCCACCATCTCCGCGGATGCGCCCACGAGGGAGGCGTAGGCGCTGAAGGCGAGCCCGGGGTCGCGCCGTTCGTAGGCCAACGACGCGCGCCAGACATCCTGGTCGAACACCGGCAGCGCCACTCCGGGCGCTGCAAGGATGAGCCGCATCCGCACCGCCCGCAGGATCTCCGCGTCCGACAGGTGTACCAGGATCTCGCGGACCGACCAGCCGTCGCCGTCGCTGCGGTCGAGCGCATCGGCGGCATGATCGAGCGCCTCCTCGACCACGGCCGGGCCGGCCGCGAAACGGGCGAGCAGCTCCTCGCTCATCCCGCTGCCGCCCCTTCCGCGACGTCTATCAGTTCGACCGGGTCGCCCGTGCGGATGACGCCAGTCTCGATGATGCGCGCGTACGTGCGGCTCCAGCCGGGATGCACCTTCTGGCTCATGCGCGTGAAATCGCGCCCTCTGAACCACTCGGAGTTGTTGTCGCAGGGCGAGGCGTAGCCCGTGATCTCGCAGAGGACGTCGCCGATGCGCAGTCGCACGCCGGGCACGACGCGATCCCAGTTGACGCCGCGTATGGTCACGTTCTCGCCCGCCGCGCCCGCGAAGATCGGGTGCCCCTCCTCCTGGAGTGCTTCGATGCGCTCGACCGCCCAGAGACAGAGCGCGCGTTCCGGCCCGCCGTGGTGCTTCATGTCGGTATGGCCGTCGCCCGCGATCCCGAGCGCGCCCACGTTCGCCACCTCGATCGGCGTCTTCGGCACGCCCCCCGGCGAAATCGAAAGCTGAACTACCTCTCCGTGCATCCTGTCACTCCTTTCCAAGCCTCGAACCAGAGTACCAAAACGCGCGCGCTCGGGCTGCGCCGTCTGGACAGCCGTTACTGAGACTGGGTATCATCTGGGACTCTTGATACACCGTCTTGGGCAAGCCGCCGAGTGAACCGCGCGCTCGTTGGACTCGCGGTAACGCTATCGCTCATATCCTCCGCCGCGCTGGTGGCCTGCGGGGAGACGGGGACCGTGGGCGACGAGCAGGGGATTGCGGTGGTGGCGACGACCTCCCAGATCGGGGCCCTGACACGGGAGGTGGCAGGCGATCGCGTGTCGCTGACCATCCTCATCGGCCCGGGCGTGGAGGCGCATGACTTCGAGCCCAGCGTCGGCCAGGTGCGGAAGATCAACGACGCCGGCCTCATCCTGCGTAACGGCATCGGGCTCGATGACTTCCTCGACGGTGTCATCGAAGGCGCCGCGAAGGCCAATGTCGTGACCGTGACGGAGGGCGCAACGGTGGCGAAGGGCGGCGAAGATGCAGGTGAGGATGACCCGCACGTCTGGCACGACGTCGACAACGCGAAGCAGATGACCTTGCGCATCGCGGAGGCGCTGGCCGAAGTCGACCCCGCGAACGCGAGCGCCTACGACCGGGCGGCGCGCGAATACCTGGCGAAGCTGGACGAGACCGACCGCGAGATCCGGGCGCTGCTCGACCCCATCCCCGCGGGACAGCGCAAGATGGTCACGAACCACGACGCCTTCGGCTACTTCATCCGGCGCTACGGACTGGAATACGTGGGCGCCGTGTTCCCCGCATCGGGGGCGGAGTCGCAACCGTCGGCCGGGGATATCGCCCGCCTGGAAGACGTGATCCGGGAGCAAGGTGTGCGCGCGATCTTCGCCGAGGAGGAGCTGGACGCGAAAATCGCCCGGCAGATCAGCAGGGACACGGGCGTAAAGATCGTCGACGACCTCTATGCGGACTCGCTGGGCAAACCCGGCTCCGGCGCGGAGACGGTGCACGGGATGCTCCTCAGCAACGCGCGCAAGATCGCGGCCGCGCTGCGGTAGAGGCGGTGCGAGCGGATGACCGCTGGGCGGCGCCTCCGGTTCAGCCCGCCAGCGCCGCCTCGATCGCCTTGAGCGTGGCCTGCTCCGCCGACGAGAGCTTCGAGCCCACGCCCGCGAAGCCACCACCGGCGGCGTTTCCGACGGCCGTTGCCCGCGCGAGCAGCGCCTCGCGGAACTCGCGCCGATGGTCGGGCGTGAACGACGCCGCCATCGCCGTGGCGTAATCGCTCCACGTCGCCATCAGCGATGGCGACGGTTCCTCCTTCAGCCATCCCTGCAGGAGGTCGTGGCCCGGCGTCCCCGCGGTCACACCTGAAGACTCAGCCTCGGCGAGCACCGCCTTGCGTTCTTTGTCTTCGAGCTTGTGGTCGGCCCACGCCACCGCGACCAACGGGGCCAACGCGAGGGCGGCAACCGCCGCCGGCGTCATGCCCTGGTCGATCAGGCGGTCGAGCACGGCCTCGTCGCTGATGCCGGAGGCGGCCGCCATCAGCTCGCGCGTCTCGCCGCGCCCGCGATCGGCGCGCAACCGCGCCACAAGCTCCGCGTTCTGCTTGCGAAAGAACTCCTCCTCGAGGGACTTCTTGCGTTCGCCCAATGGTTGATCGGTCATGACTGCCTCGCTTCCCGCTCCATACTTCCACAAACGCCTCCCGGCCAACAAGCGGGCGGGAGGCGGGTGGTTGATGCTTGGGCGGCTTGATGCTGGCGGAAGGTTGCGAGATTGGGAGGTGGGTGCTGATGCTTGATGCTTGGCGGGCGAACAACATTGCATCAGGAGCGCATTGATCCGCATCATCATCGCTCCCACCGGGGAGCCCGTGAGGGACCGTGCAAAATAAAAATGGCTTGTTGAACAAGCGATCCGGCTTGTTCGATGGGGTTGGCGAACTGGTTCGTGGACTTGTTCGTGGCTGGCCTGGGGCTGGTTTTTCGCGTGACGGACGCGCCGGGTGCGGCCGGGTGGGAGCGGCCGGGGCGGGGATGGGACAGTGGGACGCACGGGCGGGCATGGGGCGAGGGTGGCATGGGCGGGGCGGGATGTCGGAGGGGAGGATGACGCCCGACCCAAACGGTAGTCGAGGCCCCCAGCGGCCTCGGGCGAACGGACCATCTCAGACGCCAGCGACCATCCCCGACGCTCTAATCCGGGGACACGTACAGGTAGGGCCAATCCTCCGGTTCCTCCACCAGACCTGCCTCCATCGGGTTTCGAACGATGTAACTCCAGACCGCCTCGTACTCCCGGCTGTCCCGAATTTCCCGGTCGTAGAATCCTGGCTGCCACAGAAACGGCAGGCGCGTGACCTTCCTGTGCAGATGGGTGGTGTAACCCTTGAAGCTGTCCA
>JBKKBS010000492.1:0-5506 GCA_046713815.1 Tepidiformaceae bacterium | reverse complement strand
GTCCCCGGCGATGAACCAGGTGTCCTCGAAATGGGAAGCGACGAACGCCCGCCGAATGTCGCGGCCGGTGTCGCTGCGGACCGGGATGTTCTGGAGGTTCGGGTTGGTGCTGCTCAACCGGCCGGTGGCGGCGACGGTCTGTTGGAAATCCGTATGAATGCGCCCGTCCTCGGCAATCGTCCCCGGCAACGCGTCGGTGTACGTCGACTTTAGCTTCGTCAGCGCGCGGTAGTCGAAGATCAAGTCGATGATCGGGCTCACGACGCGCAGCGATTCGAGCGCGCGCTGGTCGGTGCTGTAGCCCTGTGTCGTCTTGCGGCTCTTTGGCAGCCCCATCTCCTTGAAGAGCACGTCGCTCAGTTGCTGAGGGCTGCCGATGTTGAACTGGTGGCCGACGAGGTCGTAGACGCCCTGCTCGGCCTTTGCCGCATCGTCGCCGAGTTGCCGCGAGAGCTCACGCAGAATCGAGGGTTCGGCCGCGACGCCGAACTGCTCCATGCGGAAGAGGACCGGCACCAGTGGCAGCTCCATCTCATCGAAGAGCGCCCATTGGCCGCGTTCCCGTAACTCGGCCTCAAGTTGGGGACGGACGCGCAGGAGCATCTCCGCCTGTTGACACGCGTAGTCGCTGCATCGGGCGATCTCCACCTCCGCGAGCGTCACAGCCTTCCGTCCCGTGCCCGTCAGCGAAACCGTCGTCACCATTTCGATTCCGAGCCGTTCGTTGATGAGCGCGTTCACGGTGGATGATGTCTCGCCGAGAAGGAAGGCGGCGATGTTCACGTCAAAGGGCTGTCCGCCCACCTCCATGCCGTTGCGGACGAGTTGGTGCATCAGGTACTTCGTGCCGTAGGTCGTTTTCTCGATCGCCGGGTCGGCAAGGACCGGTCCGAGCACATCTCGGACCACGGCAAAGGACAGCTGGGGAGTGACGTCGTCCAGCCGCGGTGAGTGCCCGAGGGGCACGTACCAGGCCCTACCCGGCCAGGTCGCGAGCGACAACCCGAGCAGCGTCGGGCGTACAACGTCCGCGACCGACCCTAATGCTGCCACGGCGAACGCACCCACCTTGCGGACTTCCGCCACCATCTTTCGAAGCCCGCCTTCGTCGCTCACCACCTGGTAGTGAATCGGCACTTCCTCCGCCGGCGCCTGTTGCCGTCGGCCCGTGTCGGGCCCAATCACGTCGTCCAAACGCGCGGCGAGCATACGGAATTCGAGCTCGCGGAAGAGCGCCGAGACCCGCTCGCGATCGAAGTCGCGCATCTCCGCTGTCGCCAGGTCGAACTCAATCGGGAGGTCGCGCTCAATCGTGACGAGGACTTTGTTCTTGCGGGCGGTCTCCTCGCCGTCGACGAGTTTCTGCTTGAGCGCGCCTTTGGTTTCGCCGATGTGCTCGTAGATCGCTTCGATGGGGCCGAACTGGCGGATGAGGTCACTTGCGGTCTTTTCGCCGATGCCCTTGATGCCCGCAATGTTGTCGGAGGTGTCGCCTTTCAGGGCCTTGAAATCGATCATGTAGATGGGGCTAAATCCCCAGCGCTCGGCCGCGCCCTTCTCGTCGTACTCGACCGTGTCGCGCTGGTAGGGTCGGAACATGAAGAGCTTCATGTGCGGGCCGATGAGCTGTACGAGGTCCGTATCGAGCGTGGCGATGTACGTCTCCATACCCGTCGCCGCGACGATCTTAGACAGCGTGCCCGCGACATCGTCCGCCTCATACCCCGGGTACTCGATGATGGGGATGTTGAAGGCGCCGAGGAGTTCGCGCACGCGCTCCATCTGGGGGAGGAGGTCCGGGGGCGTGGGCCGGCGGGTGGCCTTGTAGGCTTCGCTCGCCTCGTGCCGGAAGGTCTTTCCGTGACCGTCCCAGGCAGCCACGATGTGCGTCGGCCGGAGTTGGTCGAAGACGCGAATGAGCGTCTCCGCGTAACCGTGCGTGGCAAACGTGAGCTCGCCCTTCGAGGTCATGAGCGGCTTGTCGCTGTTCCCGAACGCAAAGAACGCGCGGTAGAGGATGCCGTGGGAGTCGAGAATCACGAGCCGGGGTTTCTGAGCGGGAGGCACGCAACGATTATGGGCGGACGGGTCGAGCGTTGCTACTGATCGGCGTGGGCATGCTAATGTAGTCACAAAGGACGCGAGGTGACCACATGGAACCGCAAGAAGTTGGGATTCGAGAGTTAAAGGCGCACATGGGTGACTACCTGCGCAGAGTCAGAGACGGCGAGACCCTGGTTGTGACCGACCGAGGCAAGCGCATCTGCCGGGTCGTGCCCGAACGAACCGACAGCGAACGGCGGATTCGCGAACTGGTCGAAGCCGGGCTCCTTTATTGGAGCGGCCAGAAGCTGGTTCCGCCCACAGCGAGGGTGAAATTGAAGGGCCCGAAGACGCTCTCTGACATCGTGCTAGAGAATCGTGATTGACGCTCTACCTTGACACGAGCGCCGCCGTCAAGTTGTACATCGACGAGCCGTTCTCGAACGACGTCGCGACGATCGTGACGGCCGAGCGAGCGGCGTCAAGTGTGCTGATTGCTGCCGAACTGCTTGCGGCGATTGGAATCGCTCGGCGACAGGGGAGACTCTCCAACTCGGACGCAAACAGGGTGGCGGAGAGCGCCATAAGCCTGTTAAACGACTTTCTCCAACTGCCCGTTGGACCTGAACTGTGCGTCCACGCGGGCCGACTGGCGATTGCCCATGGACTGCGCGGATACGACTCGGTACACCTGGCATCCGCCCTTGTGTTGTCATCTGCAACCGGAACCGTGGTCACGTTTGCGACGTTCGACCGCGCACTCTGGCGCGCTGCGCGGGACGAGGGGCTCGATGCGTGGCCGCCCGGTTGGGGCGACTGACCGGGCAAAGCAACCTACAATCGTGCGACGCCGCCCAGGAGCACGATCATGGACTTCCGACTTTCCGCCGCCCAACAGGCCTTCCAGGACGAGGTGTCCGGGTTCGTGAAGGCGGGGCTACCAGCAGGCTGGGACGAGCAGCAAGGGACGATCGAAGAACGCATGACGGTCGAGCGGGGAGTGATGCGGCGATTGGCGGACCGGCGCTGGCTGGCGCTGCCGTGGCCAAAGGAGTACGGCGGCATGGGCGCGACCCCCATGGAGCAGCTTATTTTCAACGAGCAGATGGCCTACCACCGTGTGCCTGGCTACGTGAACATGGGCGTCGCCTGGGTGGGCCCCGTGGTCATGCTCTACGGGACAGACGAGCAGAAGAGCGATTACCTGGGCAAGATCGCCGATGGCAGCGACATCTGGTGCACGCTTTACTCCGAACCAGAAGCGGGGAGTGATCTCGCCGCAATGCAGACGCGCGCCGTGCGGGATGGCGACGACTACGTCATCAATGGCCAGAAGATCTGGACGAGCTTCGGGCACTACGCCGACTGGGGTTGGCTCGCCGCCCGTACCGACCCCGACGTTCCGAAGCACAAGGGCCTCTCGACGTTCGCGGTGAAGATGGATACGCCAGGGATCACCGTGCGGCCGCTGGTGAACATGGCGGGCACACACGAGTTCAACGAGATCTTCTTCGAGGACGTGCGCATCCCCGCTTCTCAGATCGTGGGCGAAGAGAACCGCGGCTGGTACCACGTCGCCGTCGGCCTCGACTTCGAGCGTTCGTCCATCGGGGCCACGTCGAGCGCGCGGCGCCATGTCGACGACCTTGTGGCGTACGTGGCCGGGCGGCACGGAAGCACGCGCCGCGAGATCCGCGCGCGCCTCGCGGACCACGCGATCTCCGTCGCGGTGCTGCGAGCGATGGCATATAACATCGCCGTCCAACAGGAGGGCGGTTTCGCGCCGACGCGGGAAGCGCAGATGGCAAAGTTGTTTGGCGCCGAGCTACAGCAGCGGGTCGCGACCACGGCCCTCCAGGTGTTCGGTATGGACGGCCAGGCAAGCCGCGAATCGTCTTCGGCCTTCGATTACCAGTACACCTTCCTGCGCAGTGTTGCGAATACAATCGAAGGCGGCACGAGCGAGGTCCAGCGCACCGTCATCGCCACACGCGGGCTCGGCTTGCCGCGCGAATAGACTGGCGCGTGACGATTCCACTGCGTTTCGACCGGGAAGTGTGAAAGAACAGTCAGAACAGGGAGTCCGCGCCTGAAGATCAGGGAGTCACCTGTCGTACACCACTATGTAACCAGCTTGGAGACTCACGAAATGACCGCAACCCCCCAGCGCACCGACCCCATCGCCCTCGACGACCGCACGCGGCGCGTGCTTGAGTTGCGCCGTGCCATCATCGAAGGCGCCTACAAAATCGATGCCGAGGCGGTCGCCACCGCAGTGCTGCGCGAATGGGCGGCGAACGCCAACGATGCGAGAGATGACAGGGCCGAGGGCCCACCCGCGACCATGGAGGCGATGGCGCGCTTCGTGATCCGCCCCGGGAACGTGCCGGAACCCGCGTCCGAACGGCCCGGTGAACGGAGTATACTGGTCGCATGACCACCCCGACACGCCTCATGACCGCCGAAGAGTTTGGCGAGCTGCCGGACCGCGATGACGGCTGCCGCGACGAGCTGGTCGCAGGAGTGATCGAATTGTCACCACCGCCCACCGATGGTCACGGAGACGTTCAGTTCAACATCAGCGATGTCCTTCGTCCGTTCGTGCGGGCGCACAAGCTTGGGAGAGTCGTGGGCGAGGCCGGATATCGAGTGGCCCGCGATCCCGATCACGTTCCCGGTCCAGACGCTTCGTTTCTGTCGTTCGAACGCGAAGCGCAGTTGAAACGAGTCGGCGCGTACCTCGATGGCGCTCCCGACCTCGCCATCGAGATCATCTCCCCAAGCGACCGGGCACACAGGGTCGAGGCGAAGGTGCGGGCGTACCTGGCAGGGGGTGCGCGGCGAGTGTGGCTCCTCTACCCGGACACTGAGTCAATAACGGTACACCGCGACGACGGCACGGCGCGCACGTTCGTGGGCGACGACCTGCTCACGAGCGATGACGCGGCATTCGCGGTCGAAGGGTTTTCGGCGCCAGCATCGGCCTTCTTCGAGTAAGACAACGGCTCCGGGACGCCGCCCCTGGTCCTGTAGACGCGCCAACACGTGCCCCGCCTCGTATACTTCGGCCCACACGAATCTTCGGAGGCGCCGCCATGGCTCGTCCAGTCTTACGCACCCAGCTTTGCGAGATGCTGGGCATTGAGTATCCCGTCATTTCCGCCGGCATGGGTCCCGTCGCCGGCGGAATCACCGGCGCCGTGGCGACATCCGGCCTGGTGGCTGCCGTCTCCAACGCGGGCGGCCTGGGCGTGCTCGGTGGGGCAGGGGCCAGCGCCGACCGGCTGAGGGCCGAAATCAACAAAGTCCGCTCCATGACAGATAAGCCGTTCGGTGTCGACCTCCTCCTGCCGTCCAACTACATGGGCGGGGCGGCGAGCGGGGGCGAGATGCCGCGCGACCCGCGCGACCTCATCCCGCGCGAGACCTACGAGGGCGTCAAGAAGATGGCGACGGACCTGGG
>JBKKBS010000491.1:0-2688 GCA_046713815.1 Tepidiformaceae bacterium | reverse complement strand
TCTACATCCGCTACGAGTACCCGCTGGCCGTCGATCGCATGCGCAAAGCGGTCGACCAGGCGTACGCGAAGGGTCTCCTCGGTAAAGACATTCTCGGCAGCGGCAAGGATTTCGACCTGATCGTGGTCAAAGGCGCGGGGTCATACGTCTGCGGCGAGGAGACGGGACTGATCGCGTCGATCGACGGCTACCGGGGTATGCCGCGCATCAAGCCCCCATTCCCCGCGCAGGCGGGACTCTGGAACAAGCCCTCGAACGTGAACAACGTCGAGTCTTACGCGAACGCGCCCATGATCATGCGCAACGGCGCGGCCTGGTGGAGCGGCGTGAGCGACCAGGCGAAGGACAAGGGCACCAAGATGTTTACGTTCACCGGCGCGGTGAACTGGGCGGGCTGCGTCGAGATTCCCTTCGGCCCGAGCGTCAAGAGCGCGATGGAGCAGTACGCAGGCGGAATGAAGGAAGGGAGCACGCTCAAGGGCTTCCAGCCCGGTGGCCCGCTGTCGGGCATCCTCGCCGCCTCCGACATCAACCTCACGCTCACGCTCGACCCCTACCGCGAGCGGGGCATGTTCCTCGGCTCCGGAGGCATCGTCTTCTTCGACGAAACAGCCTGTGTGCTCGACATGTGCAAGTACTTCCTCGCCTTCTGCGAAGACGAGAGCTGCGGACGCTGCACCACCTGCCACGGCGGCACCCAGCGCGCTGTCGAGATCCTGCGCCGCATCCAGCTTGGCGGCGGCCGCGACGCGGACATCGAGAACCTCGAAGGACTCGTGCAGACGCTCGTCTGGTCGAACTGCCTCCACGGCCAGTTCGCGATGACCAGCATTAAGACCGCGCTCAAGGCGTTCCGTGACGAGTTCGACGAGCACATCGTCGAGAAGCGCTGCCGCGCGGGCGTTTGCGAGGGGCTGATCGAGTACGTCGTGCGCTCCCAGGGCGACCCCGGCCTGCCCGCCGCGGAGGCCATCTGCCCCACAAACGCCGTCCAGCGCGAGGCCGGTCAGTACCTGATCGTGGACCAACTTTGCATCCGCTGCGGCGCCTGCAAGGAGCAAGCCCCCGACGCCATCGAAGTCCGGGACCGCTTCCCCGCGGACATCGCGACGACGCCTGTCATCGCCGCGGCCGCGGGCTAGCGGAGCCCGCGCGCGAGCGTCAGGGAGTGTGCGAAGCCTCCACACTGCGGGCTTTTCGGCCAGGCCTCCGGAATTTACAGACGTTTTACGAACGCTAACACTCCACGCGCACGCGAAGGGCGTACCTTCTGCGCGACGTGGGGCGGTCAAAGACTGACCCCCCCCCCGACTGAGAGGAACGGAGGACACGCATGAGGATCCACCAGACGTACGAGCGCCTTACCTTCGCGAGAGTGCGAATGATTTCCCCCCTGGCGGAGGGGAAGACGATCCGGGAGGCCGCGTCAGCGTTGCCCTGCAGCATCGACGGCGCCCGCAGCCAGGTCCGTGAGATCGAGGCGATCCTCGATGTCCACAGCGTCGGCGAGGTGCGGGAGTGGTGGGTGGCCCACGGGACCCACTGGCTGGCCTACGCCGCCCGATGTGGTGGTCTGCTCCCGTTTATTGGGGTGTAGCGTCCCTACACGACCTGCGGGCCGCAGACACCGACCACCTGGGAGTCAGTATATGAGATCGAAACTGAGGTACGCGCTTAGGCCGACGTTGGTGTTGGTGCCATTGTGCGCTGTGTTCTTCGCCACTGCCGCCCTGGCCACCACTGTGAGGCACATATATCCTTGGAATGGTTGGTCATCCGGATCAGTGCACCACGCTGGCACAGCGTCGTGCTACTTCCAACCGTACAGTTTCCAGCACGGCCTTGGGTATAGCATGTTCGCCTGGTACCCGCCCGACAAGCAAGTGACTGTAGAATACGTCGACCTTTACGGAGGGTGGGAGAACTCACCTTGGGATTTCAATTGGGGTGCGACTTGGCTCGTCGATGGGTATGACTCGAACAACACAGAGGCTTACCTCGAACCCTTGGGTCATCCGTTTACTGGCCTAGATGTCACATTCTGGCCGTACAAGATTCTCAAGTACAAGAGCGGCGGATACAATCCATACATTCAGCCGTACTGGGGCTTCTACGACGGAGGCACGTGCCAACCTTCTTCTTACACCATCATCCACGGACCGAATTCTTAGATCGAGGAGGCATCTCATGCGTCGAAGTGGGAAATGGATCGCGGCAAAGCCGAAATTGATTGCAGTCGCCGTTCTGCTGCTTAGTATCAGTACGGCAGCAGGCGTGGCAGTGGCATGGCGTGGAGGGCCGACCCAAGCAGCCAACGTGGAGCTGAAGCAGAGCGGAATAGTTGTCTCCCGCGGATCCGAACAAGACGCTGCAACAGAGGCATCGCGGCTCGTGGGATTCGACGTCAAGATCCCGGCGGTCCCGCAAGGAACGCGTGTACTCTTCATCGACGTGGACCTCGGGCCGCCAGGCGTCCCGAACGCCCTGAAGAAAGCGCTAATAGCGGTCGGATCCGAGGACGGCCTCGGCCCGCGACTGTCGATCGAACAGACTGGCGTCAGATTTGGGGCGCCGACTAATCGGGCAGAGCTTCTCCCATCTACCGCACCCGGTGTCGAAGTGTACTATCAGCAGGTCGATCTGGCAGAGGGCTACTGGGTGCTGACGCAGGACCGAGGTTTCCTCATC